>NZ_DAIQRQ010000001.1:35883-42754 GCF_036786105.1 Ohtaekwangia sp. | reverse complement strand
TAAAATCTTTTGCCATGAGTAATTAGGTTTTAGTTAAACATGTCGCCAAAGTATTGAAAAAATTTATATCTGAATTTTTTGAGGATTCGTTCAGCTATATATTTGACTTACCTCAATGCGATCATATTTGAGGTTTTTGGATAAGAAATACCAGATGAACTAAAACGGAGTTATGAAGAAATCAAGTTTGTCAAAACTAACGCAAAGTGTTCACGCAGGTTCCGTTGGCGATAGCCAATACAAAGGAGCTGTTACCCCTATATATCCGTCTTCAGCCTATGATTATCAGGACATTCCGGAAATATTATACCCACGTTATTTCAATACGCCCAACCAGCGGGCTGTTGCCGAAAAGATAGCGGCGCTTGAAAATGCAGAAGACGGGCTCATCTTCAGTTCCGGTATGTCTGCCATTATGACTACCCTTTTCGCACTGCTAAAAAAGGGAGATCATGCTGTTTTTCAAAGTGACTTATATGGAGGCACGATGCACGCAGTCAATACAGAATTTCTTCGATTTGGAATAGAGTGTACATTTGTGGATGGAAGTGTGCCTGAGAACTTTGAGAAAGCCATCCGGCCGGAAACGAAAGTTATCTACATTGAAACGCCTTCTAACCCCACGTTGAAGATTACCGATCTCAAGGCCGTTGCTTCCATAGCCAAACGTCATGAGGTGACCACTGTTATTGATAATACGTTTGCTTCACCCGTTAATCAAAATCCTATTGATCAGGGTATAGATATAGTGGCACACAGTGGCACAAAATATATAGGCGGACATAGCGATATATGCTGTGGTGCCGTAGTTGCCTCCAAAGGCTGGATAGACAAAATCAGAAAGAGTGCGGTTAATACCGGTGGTTCTTTAGATGCACATACAAGCTGGCTGGTGGAAAGAAGCCTGAAGACAATTGTATTGCGTGTTCGCCAGCAAAATCAAAATGCATTAGCGATAGCCGAATATTTAGTAACCGATCAACGAATTGACAGAGTGTACTACCCAGGATTGTCCAGCCATCCCGATCACGCTATTGCCAAAGCACAAATGCCGGGTGGATTTGGTGGTATGCTTTCTTTTGAAGTAAAGGATAATGCTTTCAAATTCATGGATCGATTGAAGCTCATCAAGCGGGCCGTAAGTTTAGGTGGAGTGGAATCGACCATAACAAGTCCTGCACAAACTTCTCATTCCAAGATCAGCGCTGCCGAACGCGCATCATTAGGTATAAAAGACAGCCTTGTTCGTTTATCGGTAGGTATTGAAGAAACAGAAGATTTGATCAACGATATCAAACAAGCTTTAGCATAAGTATATATAGTATGATCCAGATACGGAAGGCCACACACAAAGATCTGGCCACGCTGGTTGACTTTCAACAGAAACTGGCGTATGAAACGGAGAATATTCAACTCGATCGCGAAACCCTTTACAAAGGAATGCAGGCAATTTTTGATGATGCAGCCAAAGGGTTTTATACTGTAGCGGAAGAAGATGGTGTTGTAGTGGGCTGCTATCTCATAACCTACGAGTGGAGCGAGTGGCGCAACGGCATGGTGTGGTGGTTGCAGTCGGTGTATGTATTGGAAAGCTATCGCAAGAAAGGTGTTTTCAGAATGATGTATGCTCACGTTATTCAATCAATTAAGAATGACACGTCACTCATCGGCTTGCGCCTGTATGTTGATAAAAGCAATGCTCGTGCAATGCAAGTTTATGAATCGATGGGAATGAACGGTGAACACTACACCGTATACGAATGGATGAAATAATTGCTACTAAATCCTGCTGACATACTATTGTCACAATGTTGTTTTCTTTTACACAAGAAACTAAATGCCAACGCCCATGAAAGAAAAAGTCCGCTGTCCGTGGTGCCTGAAGTTCGATCAGTATGTTCAATACCACGATGAAGAATGGGGTGTTCCCGTACACAATGATCAAGTGCATTTTGAATTTCTGATACTGGAAGGTGCACAGGCTGGCTTGAGTTGGTCTACCATTCTGAAAAAGAGAGATGGCTATAGAAAAGCATTTGCCGGTTTTGATCCTGTGAAGGTTTCTAAATTCACGGAAGCAAAACTGGAAAAGATACTGCAGGATCCGAACATTGTTAGAAACAAACTGAAAGTATATGCGGCTGTAAATAATGCCAAACGCTTCCTGGAGGTACAAAAAGAGTTTGGCTCATTCGATAAATATATCTGGAGCTTTGTAGGTGGAAAGCCCATCGTAAACAAATGGAAATCATTGAGCGAGATTCCTGCAACAACGAAAGAGTCAGACGCATTAAGCAAAGATCTGATCAAGCGCGGATTTAAGTTCGTCGGCAGCACAGTTATTTACGCACACATGCAGGCCTGCGGATTAGTGAACGATCACCTTGTTGATTGCTGGAAGTACAAAAGGGTATAAATAACTTGATGTCTTCTATGCCTTTTGTTCTGCCTTGCCTTTGTTACGAATCACTTCAATAACAGGAGGAAGTATAGACACGAAGATGATGCCGAAGATCACATAGGTGAAGTTGTTGCGTATTACCGGCAGGCCTCCAAAGAAATATCCCAGCAGCAAGAACGCGCTTACCCAGGCCACCCCGCCCACTATATTATAGCTCGCAAATTTTTTATAACTCATTGTTCCAATACCGGCAACAAATGGAGCGAATGTGCGAATGATAGGAATAAAGCGTGCATAGATAATAGTCTTGCCTCCATGCTTCACATAGAAATGCTGCGTCTTGTTGAGGTATTCCACTTTTAGCAATTTATAGCGGCCACTAAATGCCTTAGTCCCTATATATTTACCCACATGGTAGTTTACAAGGTCACCCAGAATAGCGGCAACAATCAACAGTAATAACATCAGAAAAATGTTTAGACCGGCATCGTGCTTTGCTATAATGGCTCCTGCAGCAAACAGCAGCGAGTCCCCAGGGAGGAAGGGTGTTACTACCAATCCGGTTTCAGCAAAAATGATCAGGAAGAGAATAAGGTAGGTCCACATCTGATACTGGCTAACGATCTCCACCAGGTGATGATCAATGTGCAGAATGAAATCAATGAGAGATTTGATAAGCTCCATAAATCTTTTTTTACCGATATAAAATTCAACTACAATCCAACAAAAATAACAAAGCCTTCCGTGTATACAGAAGGCTTTGCTTTATAATGCTGTTAATATTTATTTACGCGGAATCAGCGAATCGCGGTTGGCAGCCAGCCAGGCAAACGCAGCAATCATCGTTGCATTCTGCTTGAGGTCTGCTTCAATAGCTTTGTCATACAGGTCCATACTCGTGTGGTGTGTTCTGGAACTATACTCAATAGGATCTTGTATGAACTGAAAACCCGGTAACCCGATGGCATCGAACGAAAGGTGATCTGTACCACCTGTATTCTGAAGTGTTAATGTTGAAGCCCCCATTTTATTAAAAGGCTTCAGCCAGCTACGAAATATAGGGCGAACATTTTCATTGCCTTGCAGGTACACGCCGCGGAATCTTCCGGTACCGTTATCCATATTCAGATATACCGAGAATTTTTCTGCGCCCGGTTTCAGCTGAATAGAGTCGTATGGGAAACTCTTGTCGAGACGTTCGCCATAGGTGCGTTTTACATACGACCGTGAACCCAGTAATCCTTGTTCTTCGCCACCCCACAGTCCTATGCGGATGGTTCTTCGGGGAGTAATACCGAGTGCTTTCAGAATGCGCATGGCTTCCAGCATTACCGCTGAACCTGCAGCGTTATCGGTTGTACCTGTACCACTATGCCATGAATCAAGGTGCGCACCAAACATTACAACTTCATCTTTCAAGTCGGTTCCAGGTATTTCACCAATCACATT
Organism: Ohtaekwangia sp.; assembly: GCF_036786105.1. Classification (NCBI taxonomy): domain Bacteria; kingdom Pseudomonadati; phylum Bacteroidota; class Cytophagia; order Cytophagales; family Fulvivirgaceae; genus Ohtaekwangia; species Ohtaekwangia sp. The sequence continues at coordinate 38,904 of NZ_DAIQRQ010000001.1, read as the reverse complement.
AAAACCGGGAGCAGAAGGTGTAAATTCAGTTTCCAACGTAAGCTCCAGTTTCACGGTTTGACCTTTTTCTATCTGGCGGATCATGCGATTATAATGTTCTGCAGCAACAACCACCTGTGGTAAAATTTTCGGAACATCTGCTTTGTAAGCCGAAACACGTTTGCTGAAAGGTGTTTCAGCAGGATATGGCACAGTAGCGGCAGAAACGGTAAGTGTTCCATCTTCCAGGCGCGTTGCCGGGCTGGCTTCAATCACTGCGATGGCTCCTTCTTTCTGGCAAAGATCCCACTTCAGGTATGCCAACCGTTGTGGTTCAGTAGGAGCCTGAAATCTTCTTCCACCGAACGATTCGCTGATATCAGCGTTTGCCATCTGCAATAAGGTAGAGTCATTGAGTCGTGTAGCATCGGGTTTGAATCCTGGTTTTACAGGCGTTGGTAAACTGAAGAGCACAATTTTACCTTTCAGCTTTCCTTTATACTTGTTGATATCTTCTTCTTTCTTGATATCCAGATAGACCGCTTCTGCCTCAACCGTTCCTTTTATACCGGGACTCCAGGCTTTCGGGTAAGCAATGACCGGGAAATATACCGGACTTAGATTCTGAAGGCTAAATTTTTTCAATTGCCAGCCGCGGCCAAAATCTTCCTCCCAGGTATCGAAGTGTACATTCTGAACCCCCCACAATTCCAATGAACTCTTAGCATAATTGGCAGCTTTTTTATAGCCGGGTGAATTGGTTAAACGCGGACCGTGCACATCGGTAAGCATGCTCAGAATGTCCATAACCTTCGAGCGATTAAGTCCTTCGTCTTTGATCTTGGATACCATCGCGGTATCAATTTTTTCCACCTGCTGTGCTGATCCAAAAACGGGGGCAAGCACCACAAGAGCGGTCGGTAAATATTGTATAAGTCGCTTCATCGTTTGTTTGGTTAAAGGTTAATGATAAGTCAAAAATAAAGAACGCGAAACAGGCTATATGTACCGTTCATTTAATTTTTGCGGGCATGATCTTTTCACCTCCTGCAACCAGAAAGGAGAATTCAGATATGAAAAAGCTGGTAATGCTCTTGCTGCTGGCTATATCTATAGCCTGCGATAATGATGACGATAGCAAATCAGATTGCTTCGATCCCTCGAAAGTTGATCCAGCACTAGTATGTCAGAACATCGTTATGCCCGTGTGCGGATGCGATGGAAAAACATATCAGAACGAATGCCAGGCAAAAGGTTCTGGTATACTAAAATGGACTAGCGGTACTTGCCCATAATTACTTCTTGTGCGTAGCGGCCAACACCACCTGTTTTTTAGAAATATATACATGCCACACGCCATCAAGCTTATCAACACCGTCTGGCATAGACGTTATTATAGGCTTTGAATACAACAACGTATCGTATGTACTTTGCGAAGCATCGGTATAAAGCTTTTGTATATTATCCTGCAACGAGCCTGTTACCATGCCTGCTACATACGCTTCGATCAGTTGCTGCTCAATCTGATCGGCATTTCCTACACCGGGAACAGTCCAGTGAATCTTTACGGCATACTTGCCTGCAATCGAATCGATTTTGGTTGCGTTGAATTTTACATGTTCCAATGCGCTGAAAACGGTTTGTCCTTGTTCGAGGGCAGCAGTAACAATATCGGAGTCGCTGAGCTGAACAATTTTTTGATCCTCCATTCCCTCGTGAAGTCGTTTACGCTGTTCGTCCGATAATCTTCCACCGCAGGCAGCCAGCGCTAACAGAATTCCAAAAACAGTAGCTCTTTTCATGATGGTAAATTTCATCCGCTGGATTTCAAATTCCAAATGCGGAAAGAGATCCCTTACGGGAAAACCGGATTGTGATCTGACAACAAATTGTATCGTATCTATTAATTACCTTTGCCGACTGATTTTAGTGTATGATCGAAAAACTGGAAGAAATAAAGCTGCGTTTTGAGGAGGTTGGTCAATTGCTCGCCCAACCCGATACTGTTAGCGACATGAAGAAATTCTCGCAGCTTAGTAAAGAATACAGAGACCTGGAGAAAATCGTAGTAAAATACAACGAATACAGCGATGCCCGAGACCATTTGCAACAGGCAAAGGAGGTGCTGGAAAAAGAAAAAGACCAGGAACTGCGTGAACTCGCCAAGATGGAGATCGATGAGTTGGAACCCAAGATCGAAGCGCTTGATGCTCAGCTCAAGGAACTTCTGATACCAAAGGATCCGAATGATGATAAGAATGTGTTGCTGGAGATTCGCGCCGGTACCGGTGGCGATGAGGCAGCGATCTTTGCTGGTGATTTGTGGAGGATGTATCAGCGTTTCTGCGATAAACGTGGGCTGAAGCTTTCTGTGCTTGATGTAACAGAAGGTACCGCCGGGGGATATAAGGAAGTGATCAGCAGTGTGAGCGGCGATGGTGCCTATGGCCTGTTGAAATTTGAGTCGGGTGTACACCGCGTACAACGCGTGCCGGCTACCGAGCAGCAGGGACGTGTGCATACATCTGCAGCTTCTGTGGTGGCGCTTCCGGAAGTGGAAGACGTGGAAGAAGTTGTGATCAACCCTGCCGATATTGAAATACAAACGGCTCGTTCCAGCGGTGCGGGTGGACAGAACGTAAACAAGGTAGAGACGAAAGTGCAGCTTACGCACAAGCCAACCGGTATAGTGATCACCTGCCAGGTAGAACGCTCCCAGCACGGAAACCGTGAACGCGCTTTGCAAATGCTGAAAACGAAGCTTTACGAAATGGAAGTGGAGAAACAGCAAAATGAACTGGGAACAGCCCGCAGATCATTAGTAAGAAGCGGCGACCGTTCTGAAAAGATCAGAACCTATAACTATCCACAAAGTCGTGTTACCGATCACCGCATCGGCTATACAGTATATAATTTACCCGCTGTAATGAATGGCGACCTGGACGATTTTATAGAACAGCTTCGCATAGCCGACAGTGCAGAGAAAATGACTGAAGGCTCGGCAAAATAGAATGATACACTAAAAAGAAAATAGAATCGTCT
>NZ_DAIQRQ010000001.1:0-35783 GCF_036786105.1 Ohtaekwangia sp. | reverse complement strand
TAAGAGAGAAGCCCGGCCACGGTGGTCGGGCTTTATTTTTTTTGAACAGTAGGCAAAGAGTAAAAATAAAGGTCATCCGACCGGATGACCTTTACTGCATATAGCTTGTTTGAAGTAGACTTATTCAGCTACTAAACTATTCTCCATCATAAACTCTGCAATTTGCACTGCGTTTGTTGCAGCACCTTTGCGGAGGTTATCAGCAACGATCCACATGTTTAATGTGTTAGGCTGAGACTCATCTCTGCGAAGACGACCTACAAAAACTTCATCGCGTCCGTGCGAGTTGATTGGCATCGGGTAGATGTTATTCTTTGGATCATCCTGCACAATAACGCCAGGTGTTGTTGCCAGTATCGAACGCACTTCGCTCAATTTGAAATCTTCATAGAACTCAACGTTCACAGCTTCAGAGTGACCACCGATAGAAGGAATGCGTACCGTTGTTGAAGTAACACCGATAGAATCATCACCCATGATCTTACGGGTTTCATTCACCATCTTCATTTCCTCTTTAGTATATCCGTTATCGAGGAAAGAATCGATGTGTGGCAGTGCATTCATGTCGATTGGGTGCGGATAAACTTTCGGGCCGTCAATACCTTTACGTTCGTCCATCATCTGTTGTACAGCATCTTTACCAGTTCCGGTTACAGACTGATAGGTCGATACCACAATTCTTTTGATTTTGTACTTCGCATGCAGCGGAGCTAATGCCATTACCATTTGTATAGTAGAGCAATTAGGGTTCGCGATAATGCGATCGTCAATCGTAATTACATGCCCGTTGATTTCAGGAACAACCAGTTTTTTGGTAGGGTCCATTCTCCATGCAGAAGAATTATCAATTACGATCGTGCCTACTTCGGCAAACTTGGGAGCCCACTCAAGTGAAGTGCCGCCACCCGCAGAAAAGATAGCAACGTCCGGAGCAAGCTTAACAGCCTCCTCCATACCTATGATTGTATATTCCTTACCCTTAAACTTTATCTTCTGACCTACCGATTTGGCAGAGGCCACTAAATACAGATCATCAAACTTAAAATCTCTTTCCTCTAATACTTTGAGGATTTCCTGGCCCACCAGTCCGGTGGCACCGACTACTGCGATTTTCATTTTTATTTGTATTTTTAAAGTTAAGGTTCTACAAAATTAATCTATTCCGTTGTGTGCTATGAGAAACATCTCACAAATATTCACATTTTCTATTTTGAAAACGTTTACGAAAAAGACTTTTATAACGTTTTCTATTTTTCTGTATACCCAACAAATGTTCGCTCAACTCTCCGATAATTTTGATGACGGAGATTTTTCGAAAAACCCTGTATGGTCTGGACAAGACATAAAATTTTCTGCAGCCACTAATCAATTAAAATTACAGGCACCTGCAGTAACAGAGGATGCCTATCTTTCCACGAAAAGCGCAGCTATCAACGATGCTTCGTGGGAGTTTTTTGCGCATCTGGGATTTAACCCTTCATCAACAAATTATGCCAGAGTATATCTGGTATCGAGTCAGTCTAATCTGGCGGATACCCTGAAAGGATATTTTGTGATGATTGGCAACACCACTGATGAGATCAGCCTGTATAAACAATCCGGATCCACTCGCACTAAAATTATTGATGGCGCAGATGGAAAGTTAAATCTGCCTATTGTTGATGTCAGGATCAAAGTAACACGCGATGCTGCCGGTAACTGGCAGTTATTTTCTGATGTGGGCTTAACGGGTGCCTATACATTGGAAGGGAGCGCAACCGATGCTACATTCTTTTCATCTTCGTATACCGGTGTTTATTGCAATTACACGGCTACACGCTCGGATAAATTTTCTTTCGATGACTTTGTAGTTACAGGGAAGGCTTATGTGGCCCCTGCTCCACCAACGTATAAAGATGTAATCATCACTGAAATTTTCGCTGATCCCACGCCGCGCGTTGAATTACCGGAAACTGAATTTGTTGAACTACTGAACAGAGGTACTGCTTCATTTAACCTTTCAGGCTGGACACTTTCAGATGGTTCTTCAACAGCAACTATTCCTTCTTATACACTCGCCCCGGGTGAGTATGTAGTTTTAATGGCCACCTCTTCCGTTGCCAATTATAGCAGCCAGCAAAATGTTATCGGATTAAGCTCCTTCCCTTCCTTAAACAACGCAGGTGATGTATTGATGTTAAAATATAGAGGAGGCATTATGATCGACTCTGTTCAGTATTCTGATAGCTGGTATAAGAATGATGATAAAAAATCAGGTGGTTGGTCACTGGAGCTTATTGATCCAAACAATATCTGTGGTGAAGAAAATAACTGGGCCGCTTCCGAGAATAAAGACGGAGGAACGCCCGGCAAGCAGAACTCTGTATATGCTAATAAACCAGATCTCACCGGACCTGCCTTGCTTGCTGCTGTTCCTGTGAGTGATCGCCAACTCATGTTACAGTTCAATGAGAAGTTGCTTAAAGAGATTCCATCAATTGAAAACTTTTACATTGCGCCGGAAGTAACGATCGATAAGATTTCATTTACAGATCAGTCGCTTCGTGCTTTCAATATCTTGTTGTCAACACCGCTTCAGGAGAAGCAACTTTATACTATAAAGCTGAAGAATATCTATGATTGTAATGGCAATAACATTCAAACCGACTATAGCGTGGCCTCATTTGCGTTGCCTCAGAAGGCTGATAGCCTGGATGTATTGATTAACGAAATTCTCTTCAACCCCCGCCCTACGGGCGAAGACTTTCTCGAAATAGTAAACACATCCGATAAATACCTCAACCTTAAAAACTGGTCGGTGGCGACAGTAAAAGATGGTGCTGTTGACAAGGTGTATACCATAACGAACAAAGATTTTTTATTTCAGCCAGGTGCATATTTAGTGTTGACTAAAGATGTGGATATTCTTGCAGGGGAATATCCTCAAACAAAAACAGCAAATGTATTGGAGATGAATACATTTCCATCATGGAATGATGATGCGGGCAATGTTCTTATTATGGATGATCAGAAGAATGCTATTGATTATTTTGCCTATACTAAGAGTATGCATTCCGTATTCATTAAAGATGAAGAGGGTGTTTCGCTCGAACGCATCGCTTTTAGTGAGCCAACGAATGATAGCAACAACTGGAAATCGGCCAGCACAACCAGTGGTTATGCAACACCGGGTTTCATAAATTCAAACACCACTGCAGGATCTGTACTTTCCGGTGAAGAAGTTGTGGTAAGTCCCGAAGTTTTTATTCCTGCCAGCGGAACTCCGAACTTTACGGAGATACAGTATAAATTCAATCAGGGCGGCTACATTGCGAATGTTAATGTGTATGATGCCAATGGTTTGCTGATAAAAAAAGTCGCTAACAATGAACTTCTCGGAACAGAAGGTTTTCTGCGATGGGATGGTGATCGTGATGATGGAACCAAAGCAAGAATCGGATACTACCTCGTATCGTTCGAAGTTTTTAACGCTGCTGGAGTGGTGAAGACTTTTAGAAAGCGTCTTGCTGTAGCAGCAAAATTCTAACTATACTGTTGCTTAATCCTTCAGTTGTTTCAGATATAACTGAATGGTGTTTTCCAAACCATAATAGAGAGCATCGGCTATCAATGCATGCCCGATAGAGACTTCATCGAGGTATGGAATACTTTGCTTTAGAAATTTCAGGTTATGCAAATCGAGGTCGTGGCCAGCATTCAGGCCTATACCGCCCTCCTTTGCTATGCGCGCACTCTCAATATAAGGCTTAACAGCCACTTCCTTGTTCGCCAGAAACTCGCTTGCATAAGGCTCAGTATATAACTCTATCCTGTCAGCACCAAGCGCAATAGCACCTTCGACCATACGAGGCGATGGGTCTACAAATACTGACACACGCACACCCAACGATTTTATCTCTTTACAAATGTCGCGCAGGAGTGTAGCATTTTTCAAAGTGTCCCAACCAGCATTAGATGTAATAGCATCCGGGGCATCGGGCACGAGCGTTGCCTGAGCTGGTTTCACTTCACGGATAATCTTCATATACCGATCGTCCGGATAACCTTCGATGTTAAACTCAGTGGTTACAATATTTTTCAACTGTATAACATCGGTATACCGAATGTGCCGCTCATCAGGGCGTGGATGTACTGTAATGCCTTGCGCGCCAAAGCGCTCACAATCAATTGCTGTCTTGATAACATCCGGATTATTTCCTCCGCGTGCATTCCGGAGTGTTGCAATTTTGTTAATATTGACGCTCAGTTTGGTCATGTGTATAGATAATGCTCAGATAAAAACTGGATGAACTACCAATTGGTTTCGCAAAATAGTATTAAACGTAAAATTCTATGAGCCTCAAACAACAAATTGATAACGACATAAAGAAAGCAATGCTTGCCAAAAATAAAGAAGAGCTGGAGGCACTGCGAAGCATCAAGTCGCTTATTCTATTGGCTGAAACAGAAAAAGGTGGAAGTGGAGATATATCATCCGATACTGAGAACAAACTGTTAGTGAAAGCAGCCAAACAGAGAAAGGAATCAGCGGATATTTTTACCCAGCAGGGAAGGAAAGACCTTGCTGATAAAGAAGTTTTTCAACTTGATATAATAAGCCGTTATCTCCCGAAGCAACTTACAACTGAAGAGGTAGAAGTATCTCTTAAACAAATTATAACCGAAGTGGGTGCAAAAGGACCTCAGGATATGGGTAAGGTAATGGGAGTTGCTACTAAAAAACTGGCGGGCCAGGCTGACGGGAAAATTATTTCTGAACTTGTTAAAAAATTGTTGGCTGGGTAATCCACCGAAATAACTTCGCCAATAAGCTTATATACTCTTTTTCTTAATATAACTAATTTTCGTTAGTTACTCAATGTGCTTTTGCACATTATTGAAAAAACAAAATTTTTCATTCTGATAATTTTTTTTCCTTACTTATCGGCATTAATTCACGGACATGGCCATTCAGATTAAAGAAGAGAACGGATATAAATTCGTAGATGAAGGGAAGGGTGAAACACTTCTGCTGCTCCATGGTTTATTCGGCGCTCTTAGTAACTGGGAAGGTGTTGTAAACCGGTTTTCAAAAAACTTCCGGGTAGTAATACCCATGCTCCCTATTTATGAAATGCCTATCAAAGAAGCAGGGCTTGAAGGCCTGCGCAAATTCCTTGAAGAATTTGTAGCGCTCAAAAACCTCAGGGATATGATCATTATGGGCAACAGCCTCGGTGGGCATATCGCACTGATCTATACATTAAAAAATGGCGACAAGGTTAAGAAGCTGATCTTAACCGGAAGCTCGGGGCTTTTTGAAGACTCTATGGGAGGTTCTTATCCCAAACGTGGAAATTATGAGTACATCAAAGAACGTGTTGCCTACACATTTTATAACCCCGAAGTTGCTTCCAAGGAACTGGTGGATGAAGTTTTTGATATTACGAAGAGTATTCCCAAGTGTATGCGCATTGTAGCCATTGCAAAATCGGCACAACGCCATAATATGGCCGATGAAATTCCGAATATAAAGGCACCAACGTTATTGGTATGGGGTTTGAATGATACCATAACACCACCGATGGTGGCTCATGAGTTTAACAGATTGATTCCAAATTCGACTCTGAAATTCATCGATAAATGTTGTCACGCACCGATGATGGAACATCCTGAAAAATTCAATGAACTGGTCGAGGACTTTTTGGTCCATTAACGTATACAGGTAAAACATAACAACGTGATAGCAGAAGATCTCATTAACCACATGATTCCTCCCTTAAAAGGATCGGATGACGCTCACAAGGCGATCGTGTGGATGGAAGAATTTCGTTGTCAGTACATGCCTGTTGTAGATGAAGGAAAGCTCCTCGGCTTTATATCCGAAGAGATCATTCTGGAAACAAATGATATTGATAGGAACGTACGCGATTTTAATCTTATCGGTCAGCAATGTTACGTTCATCTCGATACACACTTTTATGATATCCTCAAGGTTGCTGCAGACCATAAGCTTCAAATGGTAGCGGTACTTAATGAAGATATGACTTATTTCGGAGTAATCACCGTGCAGGATACATTAACATCTTTCGCACAAACCGCTGCCGTACAAATGCCGGGAGGTATTCTGGTATTATCAATGAACCACATCGACTACTCCCTTACCGAGATCAGCCGACTGGTGGAAGAAAATCATGCAAAAATTCTAAGCAGTATTCTGAAAGAAGATCCGCTCGATCCGGGCAAAATACGATTGACGCTCAAGATCAATCAACAAGATCTTTCCAGAGTAGTTTCAACACTCGAGCGCTTTGGATATAAAGTAATAGGCCGTTATCAGGAAGCAAAACCAATTGCCGGAGAGAAAGATCGTATTGATATGCTGCTCCGCTACCTCGACATTTAGTCTCCTCATAAATTATTTCAGATAGTTGTCAATCCGGTCTATCGATCCCGTTAGTCCTTTATAGGCAAGTGCCTCTTTTGACATACTTCTTAGCGCAGCACGAAGAAAGTATTTTTCATCTTTACTCAGTTCGTCCACTTTATAGAAGTATGTGCGTACCGTAAACAACAATGCGTTTACATGACTGAAGCCAATCAGGTTCTGCCGTTCCACCCGTATATACCACTCGTTGCTTGTAAGGTGTTCTCTTCCCTGCCAGGCAGCCTCATTGCTATGCGATGGTGCTTGCGGGTGATGATTTAACCGGGTATCCGTAGCAATGCCCCAGGCAAAACGTGTAAATGGACTTTTAGCCTGTACAACGCCTTCCAGCATACGCCGATATTGCTCCAGTGTTTTCTCCATACCCGGCACCGGAGCATGTACATCAGGAAAAGGTTTGCCAATCTTATCCTCAGGAGCCCAGTGATTGGGCGAACACAAGTGAACAGCAGAAAGCCAATCGGCTTTTTCGTCTAATTGAAATATAGCGATATCTTCCTGCACCTGGCAGCAGAGTGCATCGAACAACGATGTATAGCGCGGATGATCGATCGTTACCCAATCATCATTCCAGGTAAATTGTTCTTGTGATATGCGGTTGGTAAAAACGTGATCGTTTAAAGCTACGATCATGTCATCCGGGTATTCAATGCTCAGTTGCTTTGCCAGGTATTGATTAATACATTGAATCGTTTCGGTGTGAAGCCGCTGTTCACAGTAATATTTATGAATGTTCTCATTCCGGCAGGCATCTTTATTCCGCCGGTAGAGATCGTACTGGTCATCGATCTGAAACACTTGTGCATCTCGCCCGCTGGCTTTAGCAGTAGACACCAAGCCTGGAGCTGTGCTATATATACCTGAAAGAAAAGGCAGATATTTCATAACCTGCGACAATCAGCCTTACCGTTGTAAAAAAAATCTATTGCAGCCATTTCATCACCAGCTCAACAAACTCCTGCGGCTTTTCTGCCTGTACCCAATGCCCTGTTTCCAAAGTTTCCAAAGTAGCCTGCGGAAATACCTCTTTGATTCGTGTCCAGTCAGCATCCTGTATATACTTTGAGCGTCTGCCCCGAATAAACATCGTGGGCTTATCAAACTTACCGGGGAATTGCAGATCAACACCAATGTTACTCAGCTGCTCAGTAATGAGTGGCAGATTTATTTTCCAGCTAAAGCCATTATCGGGTTTTCGATGCAGATTTTTCAAAAGAAACTGGCGTACATCCGGTTCCGGTACATACGCTGCTAATAATTGATCGGCCTCATTACGCGAAGTGATTGATTCTATGGGTATAGCATTCAGTCCCTTTACAATGGTATAATGCTCAAGATCGTAATATTTCGGAGCAATATCTACAACAATAAGCTTCGATAACTTATCAGGATGCGCCACTGCAAAGTTCATGGCTGTTTTCCCTCCCATAGAGTGGCCGAGAATTACGGGCTTATCAAGTTTGAGATCTTCCAGCAGCTCTTTCAGATCGTTTACCATAGTTATATAATCGAAGCTTTCACTATGATACGACTGTCCGTGGTTAGCCTGATCAACCGTATATACTCTGTAGTTATTATTCGATAAGATACGGGCTTGCGTGAGCCAGTTATCGGAAGAGCCAAAAAGTCCGTGAAGAATAACAATGGTTTGGCGCGCTGCTGACGGATCAACCGGCAAATACTCTCTGAAAAAAAGCTTCATGTAAAATCAAATATGGTTAAAGTATGGGCATCAATCGTTGAAGGGTCAGTCTTAAAATTTGCGTTTATGATTCAAAAATAGAATTACTGACAAAACTTTTTCAATCTAAAAAGATGAACATAAAAATACTGCAAATCGATCCTCATAACTCCGAAATCAAGTAATTCCTGATATATATTTGGGGCCTTTAAATTTTCCAATGGAGCATACACAGGGAATTTACACCATTCAAGGTATTGATGTTCTTGATCTTGCCAAACAATTTGGCACACCGCTTTATGTATATGATGGCGCTCGTATTGAACAGCAGATAGCCAAACTGAAAAATGCGTATGCCGCTGCCGATGTTAAAATTAAATATGCAGCAAAGGCACTTACCAATATTTCTATTCTGAAGCTAATGCGAAAAAATAGTGTGGGTATGGAAGCGGTTTCGCTGGGCGAAGTGCACCTGGCGTTGCGCGCTGGTTATGCTCCATCAGAAATTACATTCACACCTAGCGGAGTTGACTTTAGTGAAATAGAAGAGGCGGTGACCTTGGGTCTTGCTATTAATATCGATAACCTTTCCACATTGCAAAAATTTGGGGCACGATTTGGCAATACCTATCCATGTGGCCTTCGTCTTAACCCCAACATTATGGCGGGCGGGAATATTAAAATTTCCACCGGTCACAGCAATTCCAAGTTTGGAATCTCAGTGCTGCAACTTTCAGAGATACTTGACCTGATGAAGAAATATAGTATACGCATCAGTGGACTACACATTCACACAGGTTCTGATATAAAAGAGACGCAAGCATTTCTGAAAACAGCAGAAGTTTTGTTTGAAGCAGCGAACAGCTTTCCTGACCTCAGGTTTCTTGACTTTGGCAGTGGTTTTAAGGTGGCCTATAAAGAAGGCGATGTTGTTACGGATATACAGGAACTTGGCGCAAAACTCACAAAGGCTTTCAATGAGTTTTGCAACCAGTATGGACGTAAGCTCGAGCTGTGGCTCGAGCCCGGAAAATTTCTGGTGAGCGAGTCAGGTACATTACTGGTGCAGGTAAATGTAGTTAAGCTCACACCCACAGTCACATTTGTTGGGGTAAACTCCGGTCTTAATCACCTGATACGCCCGATGATGTACGATGCCTACCATCACATAGTAAACATATCCAATTCAACAGCACCGGCCAAGAAATATACCGTTGTGGGCTATATCTGTGAGACCGATACTTTTGGCAGCGATCGCGACCTCAATGAAGTGCGCGAAGGCGATATCCTTGCCTTTAAAAATGCCGGAGCTTACGGCTTTTCCATGGCCTCCAATTACAACTCACGCCCAAAACCGGCAGAAGTGCTCATCGTAAACGGGCAGGCAAAACTGATCCGTGAGCGCGAAAAATTTGAAGACCTCTTGAAGGGGCAGATCGAGGTCGATCTGTGATGATGGACCTTTAGAAGTTCGCATTTGTTAAAAAATTCCTAACAAATGTCGGTAACAATACCTTTCCCCTTACGTGACCAACTAATTTGAGAGGGAGTTCGTTATTTTAGCGCGCTGAATTTTTAATCATGCTAAAACGAATATTCCTCGGTCTGCTGCTATTGGCAGCTATAACAGGTTATGCACAGGTTCTTCAGCCTGCCCAACTTGTAGCAGAAACTCCCTCCAAAAGTTATAAAGTTGGTGATGTGGTGGAGTTGGTTTTCAAAGCAACTATCAATAAGAACTGGTATATCTATTCAGTAGGATTTGACCCCGATTGTGGTCCCGTACCAATGTCTGTTACGTTGGAGAAACACCCGAGCTTTGCTCTTGAAGGCGACCTGGTTGCTATAAAAGACAAGACGAAGCATGATAAGATATTCGATTGTGATGTGCGCATCTTCGAGGGCACTGGAGAGTTTCGCCAGAAAATAAAAATACTGGCTCCTGCACTTGTGCTGACGGGTGCCTATGAAGGACAAGTTTGTTCGGAAGTAGAAGGCAAATGCGTATTGTTTAATGGTGACCTTGTATTTGGAGCGATTAAAGTAGAAGGCAAAACGATTGAACGCCCAAATACCATGGTTGAAAATCCGAAGGAAGAAACCGTGTTAACGACACAACAGTTGCCTTCGCCAGTAGTAGATACAATCATTGCTGTAGCAGAGGCAAAACAACCTGCAACTTCTTACGGCGAAATCAAAGGCCCTATACTTGACCCAACACTTGTAAAAGAAGACCCGCGCCAAGAATCTTTTGCGGGTTTCTTTCTGCTGGCTTTTTTAGCTGGTCTGGCAGCGTTACTTACGCCTTGTGTTTTCCCGATGATCCCTATGACGGTGAGCTTCTTTACACAAGGACGCTCTAAAGTTCAAGCGTTGATATACGGATTGTCGATTGTAATTATCTATACATTAATTGGTGCAGCTGTAGCTCCCCTTATGGGACCAGAAACTGCAAACCACCTTTCAACAGAGTGGCTGCCGAACCTGATATTCTTTACTGTATTTATAGTTTTCGGACTTTCATTTCTTGGGCTTTTTGAAATTACCTTACCAGGCACCTTCATTAATAAGGTAGATCAGCAGGCCGAGAAAGGTGGTTTTCTAGGAGTGTTCTTCATGGCTTTTACACTAGTTCTGGTATCATTTTCATGTACCGGTCCGTTGGTGGGAAGTATACTGGTGTCATCTGCCGGTGGCGAATTTCTAAAGCCGATTGTGGGGATGTTTGCATTTTCACTGGCGTTTGCAATACCATTTACCTTATTCGCCTTCTTCCCCGGATGGTTAAGCTCTATGCCGAAGTCTGGCGGATGGTTGAATGCTGTGAAGGTTGTTTTAGGCTTCATTGAAATTGCCCTCGCCTTCAAGTTTCTAAGTATAGCAGACCAGGCGTTTCATTGGGGAATTTTGGATCGTGAAGTGAACATTGCCATCTGGATAGTTATCGTTACACTTATTGGTATATACCTCATGAAAGGTTTCCGTCTATCGGGCGATACAGGTAAAGATGCAGACGACAAACGTGTAAGCATTGTTCGCCTTTCTCTTGCAGCAGTAGCATTTACATTCGTAGTATATCTCATTCCCGGCATGTGGGGAGCTCCACTGAAAGCACTGGCAGGTTATCTGCCTCCCCTGCACACACACGATTTTGATCTGCTGTCGGCAGCGCGTAATTCCAAGGCCAACCAAATTTGTGATGAGCCAAAGTATAGCGAGTTTTTGCATTTGCCCCATGGTATAAAAGGTTACTTCGATTACAAACAGGCTATTACCTGTGCACGTCAGCAGAATAAACCTTTGTTTATTGACTTCACAGGACACGGCTGCACCAACTGCCGTGAGATGGAAGCAGTAGTATGGTCGGATCCGCAAGTGCTCGATAAACTGAAAAATGATTTTGTTGTAGTAGCGCTATATGTAGACGATAAGACCGAATTACCGGAGAGCGATTGGTATACTTCCAGATACGATAAAAAAGTGAAAAAGACCATTGGAAAACAAAATGCTGATCTGCAGATAGCTAATCTTAACAATAACGCGCAGCCATTCTATGTGCTGGTTGGTAAAGATGAGCGCGTGCTTGTGTCACCTTACGGATATGATAAGAAAGTTGATAGCTTTGTGAAGTTCCTGGAAGCGGGAAAGAAAAAATTCAAAGAATTGTATTAACTAAACTGCAATAGATAGAAGGAGATGTATAGCGCATCTCCTTTTTTATTCCTGGTAAGCTCAATTGATAGCATCTTCGAAGAGTTCAACCACAGGCTCTGCTCCAAGTTTTACCGATACTATATCAAACCGGATGTGCCCCTGCCAGTCGGTGGAGAAAATAAACTCTTCAGCAGCTTCATAAATTTTGTTGATCTTCCGTGAATCCACAAATTCCTCCGGTTCACCAAACTCGGCAGAACTCCTGGCTTTTACTTCAACAAAGATTAACCAGTCGCCTCGCTTTACAATCAAATCAATCTCGGCATGTTTGTGGCGGTAATTCCGCGCTACGATCTCAAATCCTTTGGCTATTAGAAAATCTGCGGCAAGCTGCTCGCCCTTTTTTCCTTTTTTAATCTTACTGCTCACAACGGTTGTAGGTGTGTTTGTTAATTCCTGGTGTGAAGGCGGTGAAAGTGAGAATGAGTGTGAGAAAAGCACTTCGTGCTTTGTGGTTATATCGTATCTTTGAATACCAAATTACGACTATGTCTATTACCAAAAAATATATCGAAGGATTTACCCGTCAGTTGTCGGATGCGCTGAAGATCGGGCAATCGTTAGATCTCGATCGCCCCGGTAGCGATATACGCAATGTTGTTATTGCCGGCATGGGTTCGTCTGGTATAGGTGCTAACCTTGTGGAGTCGCTTACCTTTGGCCGTATACCCATCCCCATCACTGTTTGCAAGAGCTATAACATTCCCCAGTTTGTTAGTCCGCATACATTATTCATAGCCTGCTCCTATAGTGGTGATTCGGAGGAAACCGTTTCAGCCCTGAACAAAGCTTTATTGAAGCGTGCCCAGGTAATCGCTATTGCCTCGGGTGGTAAACTTCTGGATATCTGCAGAGAATATAATCTTCAGTATATACAGCTTCCTTCCGGGTCAGACAGCCCTCGGGCCATGTTGCCCTATAACTTGATTGCATTGCTGTATGTATTGTATCATACCAACCTGATCGGTGCGGCCTTTATTAAAGAAACCGAGAATGCTATCGAGTTCCTGGACCGAGGTGAGAAAGGAATCCAGTCGGAAGCCGAACTCATTGCTAAAAAACTGAGAGGCAAGCTTCCGGTTATTTACTGCGACAGCCGATTATATGCCATGGCACTTCGGTTTCAGCAGCAATTGAATGAAAATGCCAAACAACTGGCGCACACCAATACATTCCCCGAGATCAATCACAATGAAATTGCAGGCTGGTGCTACCCGGAAGCGTTAATGCCAATGCTGCAGGCTGTATATCTTTATTCCGATCATGATCATGAGCGTGTTGAGAAACGAATGGAGATCTCACGCGACCTTCTCGAGAAAAATTCCAAACCGGTGATTGATATCATCGGAGAAGGAGCATCGCTGCTGGAACAATATTATTACCTGATACATCTTACAGACTGGATTTCTTATTACCTGGCCAAAGAGAACGGTGTAGAGCCGGAAGCAAATGACTCGATAACGTACTTGCGAACTGAGCTGGAGAAGCAGAAGTAAGAAACTTGTTTTCAGGGACTTTCGTTGTAACTTTAAAACAATAACGCGTATGAAAGCACCCATCAGCAAACGCACCCGGAAAATCCTGGAGAATCCGCAGTTAGCCAAACAGCTGATGTTAGCCATCATTGCCGATCGCATGGTAGAGCGCTCCCAGCTCACGGAAGAAGAACGCCCTACTATAAAAGTTGACGGAGAAGAATTGAAACTCGTCAGGCTGAAGGCGATCGATAAGAAATAACGAAAACCTTTCGGAGGGTTATTCATGAATCTTGTTTTCGGTTCAATCTTTCTGTTTATACTCATCATTCCCGGTCTTGCGTTCCGGTATTCCTATTTACATGGAACGTACACCAAGCAATCTTTCAAGATATCGGCAGTAGATGAAATTTTCTGGGCCATTGTTCCCGCCCTCATCTTTCAACTGGCCGGCATTATTATAATCGAGAACCTCACGCCTTATCAGGTCAAGCTCGAATTGGTGTATAAAATCATTACCGATTCGGGCACCATTAATTTTGCGTTGATTCGCAGCAGCCTGCTATACTTTTCTCTCTATCTGCTTACAATGATCGGTATAGCGGTTGTGTTGGGATTGCTCGTGCGCCAGCTGGTGCGCAAATTCCGGTGGGATTTAAAGTATCCTCCGCTGCGGCTGAACAATGAATGGTATTACCTTTTCAGTGGTGAGATATTGGATCTGGAGAAACCTGGTGAATCTAAAAATATAGATCTTATTCAGGTTGATGTGTTGATGCAAACCGGTGAAGGTCCATTGGTATATAGTGGAACGTTGAAAGATTACTTTCTATCGCGTGAGAATGGCTTAGACCGAATTTATCTGTCGCAGGTATACCGTAGAAAAATGCAGGACGATCTCACATCCAATCAGCCAAATGTAGGATACCTGGAGCGCTACCTGGATGCACGCTACTACTCAATGCCGGGCGATCTTTTTGTAATTACCTACGACAAGATTCTGAACATCAATATCACCTATCATGTGTGGTCGAATATACTGGAGGACGAAGTGAACGAGAATGAATAGCCTGTTGAACAAAAAAGTAAAATTTATAGATCTCGGTCTTAAAGAATATCAGCAAGCCTGGGATTACCAGGTTTCACTTTTTGATAAAACACTTGCTGTAAAAACAGAGAATAGAAATCTGCCGGAAAATCAGCAGAAGATCACTGACAATTATCTGCTGTTTTGTGAGCACCCGCATGTATTTACGCTTGGCAAAAGCGGCGATGAGAGTAACCTCATTATCTCTAAGGAAGAGCTGCATACGGTGCATGCCACATACCATCATATTAATCGTGGAGGAGATATAACCTACCACGGACCGGGTCAGATTGTGGGATATCCTATATTGGACCTGGAAAATTTTTTCACAGACATCCACAAGTATATGCGTCTGCTGGAAGAATCCGTTATACAGACATTGAAGGAATATAAAATTGATGCCGGCCGTATTGCCGGTCTTACCGGCGTATGGATTGATGTGGAGAATGAGCGCAAGGCACGAAAAATCTGTGCGTTGGGTGTAAAGACCAGCCGCTGGGTAACGATGCATGGTTTTGCTTTTAACATTAATCCAGACTTGCGATATTTCGCCTATATCGTGCCGTGCGGCATACAAGACAAAGCAGTCACTTCGCTGGAAAAAGAGTTGGGCAGAAAAGTTGATGTACGGGAAGTACAGGAAATATTGAAAGAAAAATTTCGTGAACAGTTTGATTTCGAGTGGTTATGATGAAGGATATTGAACAACCGGAGGTAAAGAATGTAACACTTGCCGTGGCCCGGAAAAGAAGCGCAGGGGAGCAAGACGAGTGGAAGGTATACCTGATCAATAACAACGATTTTCCGATTGAAAATACATTGGTTGCCAGCAAAGGTTACGGTGAGAAAGATGGCCAGCAGCAACAGACCTCAATCTTGCGTCATTACCTTGATACCATTTCTGAAAATAGCGCTGTGCTGATCGAGCCGATCGATCCTTCTGTTTTTCACCTCAACAACGAGTATTGGGTAAGCTACTATATAGGAAGACAAATTTTTGATAAGCGCTTTGTGTTTGTGCCGGATGCTATTTGTGAGGATAACATCACGTTTATAAAAGAACTTGACATGGAGGGTGTGCTCCACTCCTGACGATATTAATCTCTACCATACATGAAAATCCTTTTAAGAAGCGGCTTATCCGCACCATCGTTGTTTTACTGGCAGGTTTTGTTGTGCTCTTTTTATTTCAATTCGTCTATGGCTACAGCACAGGATTATCAGAAACACAGGAGGAATATTTTTCAGATTTCTTTTCAAACCTGGAAGATGCGCGATATAACTATGCAAGTCAACAAGATCAATCAATAAACGGGGGAGTATGAACCAGGAGTTGCGCGAAGTTTTATTTCTTGATATAGAAACAGTATCCTATACTGATGATTTTCATTCTTTGGATGAACGCCTTAAAACATTGTGGGCGCGAAAAGCAAGTCACCTGAGAAGAGATTCCGAACTAACCGATGAACAGTTATACCTCGATCGCGCAGCGATCTTTGCCGAATTCGGAAAAGTTATCTGTATATGCGTAGGTAAATTCTATGAAGATGAGAATGGTGTGCTTACACTAAAAACAAAAGCGTATTACAGTGATGATGAGAAAGCATTGCTAACGGAATTTAAATGCATGCTCGATAAACTTAATGCCAATACTGACAAGCTTTGTGCGCACAATGGCAAGGAATTCGACTTTCCCTATCTGTGCCGCAGAATGCTGGTAAATGGCATTGCATTGCCAGCCATGCTGAATATAGCTGGTAAAAAACCATGGGAAGTGCCACATTATGATACCATGGAGTTGTGGAAGTTTGGTGATTATAAACACTTCACCTCGCTGGAGTTGCTGGCAACCATTTTCAATATTCCATCCAGCAAGAGCGATATAGATGGAAGCAAAGTAAACCAGGTATACCATGTAGAACACGATCTTGCCCGCATCAAAGATTATTGCCTTCGCGATGTGGAAGTTCTTGCTCAACTATTTCTGAAGCTTCGGGGTATTCAGCTGGAGCAAACCCTGGTCGTTCAGTCTGCTTCGTAAAAGATTAATTCAGTCTTTCTTCGTTCGACCAATGACGCCAGGGTAGAGTGATGGCACTGGATCACTGGTATATACTTCTTTTGTGTCTATATCCATCATCGAGAGCACACCCGACCATCCCGCTCCGGTATCCATCATCCATACTTCACACGACTGAATGGGTTTGGTAAAGGGAATAGGTGTATGCCCGATATAGACCTCATCAAAATGAGTAAGCCTCCCGTTTATCTTTTTCAGGTATAAGTCTAAAGCAATGCGAGCGAGGCTTCTGTCCCAAAGAAATATATCAGGCCCCTGCTGTTCCAAGGGTCGTTTAGGATCGATGCCTGCATGAACGAACAATTTGTTGTGCATAAGAAAATAAGGTTGTGCCTGTTTTAAAAACTGAACATGTTCAGGAGGCACAGGGCCGTGATATGATTTTATGGTTGCCTGCCCACCCTGCTTAATCCAACCATTATCCACAAAGCCGCTTTGCATCCATTGCAAAGTCCAGTGATCGTGATTCCCCAGAATGTAGGTTACCTTCTTAATGGACAGAAGATCGTCAATACATTGCTTTGTATCAGGCCAGCCATCACACACATCTCCCAAACAAATAAGGTGATCTCCTTCCATATCAAAGCCCGCCCGTTGCAGGCATTGACGTAGGGCGCGGGAGGCACCGTGAATATCTCCGATGACGAACGTTCTGGGCATTTTGAGTTACATCTTAAATTAGCATTCCGTCTGTTTTCAGGCCTTATTTTTTCAATAATTACGCTATTTTTGATCGGTTTAAAACTAATTACTGTATATGGATTCCGTAGCCGTTGAAAAGCACGAAGAACATAAGGAAAAAATAAAAGAAGTCTATGCCGAAGTAGGCAAGGTTGTAGTGGGCCAACAGTATATGGTGAACAGACTGATGATCGGACTGTTTACAAACGGTCACATTCTTCTCGAAGGTGTACCCGGCCTCGCCAAGACGCTAACTGTAAGTACGCTTGCACAAGTACTGCACCTGGATTTTCAACGTATACAATTTACGCCCGACCTTTTGCCGGCCGACCTTATTGGTACTATGATCTACAATCAGAAGGAAGGAAAGTTTGAAGTAAAGCAGGGCCCTATATTTGCCAATATCATACTGGCTGACGAGATCAACCGTTCTCCGGCTAAAGTACAATCTGCTCTATTGGAAGCCATGCAGGAAAAGCAGGTTACGATTGGAGAAACTACATTTAAACTCGACAGACCTTTCCTGGTTTTGGCAACGCAAAACCCCGTTGACCAGGAAGGAACCTATCCGCTGCCGGAAGCGCAGGTAGACCGCTTCATGATGAAGGTATATGTTGACTATCCAACCAAGGAGCAGGAGATTGAGATCATGCGCAGGATTTCCAACATGCAATTCAACTATAAGGTAACAACCATGCTTACAAAGGAAGAGATCTTCTCGATCCGTGAGCAGGTAAACAGAGTAAAGATATCAGAATCGCTGGAGCGCTATATCATCGAACTGGTATACGCCACGCGTAAACCTCTTGAATATAAACTAAACGAACAGGCACAGTACATACAGTTTGGTGCATCACCACGTGCCAGTATAAATCTAAACCTGGCGGCAAAGGCTATGGCCTACATGGAAGGGCGTGACTACGTATTGCCTGAAGATATTAAAGAAGTTGCTCTGGATGTTATGAGCCATCGTATACTCTTGAATTATGAAGCCGAAGCCGATAACGTGCGCCCCGCTGACATTATCAAGGTTATTCTTAATAAGGTGCCTATTAATAAATAGCCATGTAGTTTAAGAGGCATTTTAAAAAATGACAGAGGAAGGCACTGGTATTATATACCGGTGTCTTTCGTTATTTATAGGGCTTATTTTTAGTCACAAGCGCTTTTCCTTTTATTCGCCATCGTAACCAACAGGAAGGTAAATTATAAGCAGCAGTTAATTTACCTTTTGCTGCTTTTCTTTGTGCATTACCGTTACTTTTTTTATCTGCTCGGCTGCTATGGTTATTGAATCCTGATCATGTTTATTTTTCTCGATGCGCTTTAACAGAAGCGCGTTTTGAAGTTTGTTGTTTTCCAGCGACTTTTCTAACTGAATTTTTTCACGCTTGTTGTCTTCCAGTTTGGTAGTAAGTGTTTTGCCTTCATTGATCAAACGCTGTTGTTGTTTTTCTACGGCTTGTATGGCCCGCGCGGTTTCATCAATTTGAACTTGTATTTTATCGCGATAGAATTTGACCCCAAATTCGTGGAGAATTTTCTCCAGCTCGGTATTTATCTTAACAACATCTTCAGCAGACCATTCAGATGAACGAATGCCAAGCCACGCAGCCGACTGCTGACCTTTATCTTTAACTAGAGCATAAACAGGTGTTGTATAAGCCTTGCCGTTTAATGTGAGTTCACTCAATATGATTGTGCCTTCACTCTGTTTTACTTTCCCATAAGTTTTCAAGAATTTTATAAGAGATGAATTTACATCGCTTGCGATTCCGTCCAGCAATACTTCGTTGCCGTCTGTATTTTCATTTTTAATGCGGGCACTTTCCTTCTTTACAGTAACAGTTTGAGCTTGTAGAGAAAATATGATAAGAAACGCAATGGAAAATAGTATAAACTTTTTGGTGAAGTACATGTTTGGTATAGTAATTTTAATCAGCATCAAAACTAAATAAAAATTGAGTTCAAAAAATATATTGATAACAGGTGCCTCCGGTTTGATAGGCACCCGCCTCACAGAACTATTGCTGGAGCGAGGTAATCATGTGGCACATCTTAGCCGCAATCATCGGTCAGGAACAGCGCGAACCTTTCTATGGGATGTAGATAAAAAACAAGTTGATCGCCATGCGTTGGAAGGAACAGATGCAATTGTCCATCTGGCAGGTGCTGCCGTAGCTGATAAACCCTGGACGGATGAACGAAAGTGGGAGATATTAAAGAGCCGAACACAGTCAACACAATTGTTATACAATGAACTTCAAAAGGGCGGCCATGCAGTAAAAACGTTTATCTCGGCATCGGCTATAGGTTATTATGGTTTTGATGATGCTGAGAAAGTATTTCATGAAGACGATCAACCCGGAAAAGATTTTCTAGCCAATGTCGTAAGGCAATGGGAAGCTGAGGTAGACCGTATTCAGGAACTCGGTATACGTGTTGTGAAGATCCGCATAGGCATTGTTTTAAGTGACAAAGGCGGTGCCCTGAAAGAGATAGCCAGACCTGTTAAATATTGGGTTGGCACTCCACTGGGTTCGGGCAATCAGTATATAAGCTGGATACACCTGGACGATCTTGCTTCCATGTTTATAAAAGCTTTAAGCGATGAACAAATGGAAGGAGCTTACAATGGCACAGGACTATATCCGGTAACGAATCGTGAGCTTACAAAAGCTATAGCACACACCATGCAGAAGCCGCTGTTATTGCCGGCCTTACCGGCATTTGTTTTGAAAGTATTGTTTGGTGAAATGGCTGATATTATATTAAAGGGCAGCAAAGTTTCGTCCGAAAAAATTCAGCGCGCAGGCTTCTCATTTAAGTTTGATACATTGGAGAAAGCGCTGGCTGATCTTTTAAAGAAAAAATGAAGCTGGTTATTTATGTGTGTTCAGGAATTGTTTTCGCCTTCTGAATTATGAAAATAACTTAATGCTCCTGAAGGACACTTTTTGAATTTTTTCAGTGGAAGCTTTGTCGGGTGTGATCCATGGATGTTTTCCGTGGATCTAATACTTCGCCGAGCCCTTTCCAGCACAAGGTTGAATGCGTGCATTGAGCAGGATTCCATACAATCGTAATCTCGCCGTTGGTATATTTCTTCGTAATGTTCTTCACAAGAGTTGCGTTTGTACTTCTATCGGATTCGTTAACACTTTATGAATGGGACAGGCATTAGCCACTTGTAGCAGACGCTTGCGTTGCCCTTCGTCAATATCACCGGTTACTTCTACAGCGCGGTGAAAGATAGTTTTGTTCTCTACAGTCTCTGTAAAAATGGTGACTTGTATCCGTTCAATGTTCATCCCTTTTCGATCTGCATACATGCGAAGCGTAATAGCGGTGCACGAAGCCAGCGACATGCGGAGAAAGTCAGAGGGCTGTGGCCCCAGGTCTTTGCCGCCATCCGTTACAGGCTCATCAGCGATTAATGTATGTACTGTGGTTTCGAGTTGGGTAGCATACGCATCTTTACCAATGGTAGCGATTACAGTTTTTTCGGGTATCATTAAAAAGTACGGTTCATAACAAATTCCTGCTGTAGAAAACGCTCGCGTGGAGCGATTTCGCGTTGCTTTAATTTATCCGGAAGGTTGGATGGGTCGCCCGGGTATCCAACTGCTATATATACACCTACTTCATAGGTGTCTGGTATATTTAGATTTTGAACAACCTTTCCGGAATTAAATCCAGCCATTTGCCGCACCTGCATCCCAAACTCAACGGCTTGTAATGAGAGAAAAGAATTGGCACCACCCAGGTCATACATAGCATGTTCGTTCATGCTGCCATACACTGAGAACGTTTTTCGGGCCAGGCTAAGAATAAGGAGTGGTGCATCTTTCACCCATACTTTGTTGCTGTCGTTTAATGGCTCAAATAACTTATCCCAGAGTTCCGATTGATTTCGCGTTGCATATATATATACCCAGGGCTGCTCGTTGCTGCTGGAGGGAGCCCAGCGTGTAGCTTCAAATAAGGAATTGATCTTATCGGCTTCAATGGGTTCACTCGAGAAAGCCCGGACGCTTCTTCTTTTCTTGATGAGATCAAGCACCGGATGTTCAATACTGGATGATTTTTCCATCGCTTCGTTTATCGGTTCGCGTTCCAAAGTACGCATTCTCAAAAGCAAGAAGCAATGGCCATTGTTTTCTGTGCTTTAGCCATTGCTTCTATTCTATAAGAACGATCAATCTTCTATTAAAACTCCCATTTTACCCATCTGGTAATCGCGCATCGCTTCCATGATCTGCGTTTGTGTAGTCATCACAAATGGGCCATACGATACTACCGGTTCATCGAGTGGTTGCCCGGTCATCAATAAAGTACGTGTATCTTCCAGCGCTTCGATCGTGATACCTTCTCCATCGCGATTGAATACAGCAGTATGATGTCCTTCCACCAAACCAAATCCTCCTACCGAAACTTTGCCATCCAGTAAATAGAGAAAGGCCGTATGCTCGGCAGGAATCGGAATCGTTAGTTTTGCGCCTTTTTTAAATTCAATAGTCACTGCGGTGATAGGACTTAGAGGATCTATCTTTCCTTTTATTCCCCATACCTCACCCGAAAATATACGGGCAGCAGCAAGTTTGTCATCACTTAAGTACGAGGGTGCTTCCTCACGTGTAACCGGAAAATATAGCGGCTGATCCATTTTGTGCTTAGCAGGAGAGTTGATCCATAACTGAATCAGCTCAATACTCTTATTGGGATCTTCCGGGCGTTCACTGTGAATTATACCCATACCGGCATTCATCCATTGAATGCCTCCGGCCTCGACTACGCTGTTATGACCACGACTGTCGCGATGACGCAATGCACCTTCAAAAATAAAAGTCACAGGAGAAAACCCGCGGTGCGGATGCGCACCCACTCCTTCCCAGTGAGCATCCTCGCCAGCGTCAAGTTTATGGTGATGCAGAAGTAAAAACGGATCAAGTTGCTGTACCCGTTGGGTTGGAAAAGGTTGTCGAACCGGAATGGTTCCCATGCTTACAACCTGTGCATATAATAATGTGGAAACGGTTCTGTTTTTCATAACTGTAATGTTTGTAAAGCCATGCTGAATATCTTCGGCACAGCCTGAATAGAATTTAGTTCATCGGTACTTCCATCAGCAGCACTTCAGCATCGCTGTTGGCTGTGATGGAAAGTTTATAGGTATTCCAGATGCCGAAGCCATCGCGTTTGTTTAACGTCTGACCATTGATAGTGACATCGCCTTCAACAACAAAGATGTATACACCATTATTTTTCTGTTTGATGATATACTCGGTTTGAAAATCTTTTTTCAGGTTGCCAAGATGGAACCAGGCATCCTGGTTAATCCAAACGCCCTCTGAAGTTTTTACAGGTGAAACTACTTCCTGAAGTTTATTTACTCTGTCCTCCGGTTTGAATGTCTTTTGCTCATAGCGGGGCTGAATGTTCTGTTCTTTTGGGAAGACCCAGATTTGAAGAAAGTTTACCTTCTTGTCTTTATTCTTGTTGTATTCAGAATGATATATACCGGTGCCGGCACTCATAATCTGAACATCATTCTCTTTAATAACAGCCGTGTTACCCATGCTGTCTTTGTGTTCCAGATCGCCATAAAGCGGTATGGAAATAATCTCCATGTTATCGTGAGGGTGTGTGCCAAAACCTTTGCCACCATCTACAAAATCATCATTCAACACACGAAGCACACCGAAGTGCATGCGGGTAGGATCGTAGTAATGAGCAAAGCTAAAGGTATGATTGGTGTCAAGCCATCCGTGGTTTGCATGTCCGCGGGTGTTGGCTTTATGGAGTACGGTATTCATATAATTGGGATTTAAAGTTTCTAAAAAGCTGTCTGTATCTATAACAATGGAAGGTTAATTAAGTTCATAACAATTGTTGTATCTACAACTATTACAATATGTATTTAACCCCGCAATTTGTCAAGAATACGATTGAGCTCTTTTGCTTCTGCTTTTGTAATGTTTTCAAACGTATTTATCCAATCTATATCGGTGTCCATTTTTTTAAGGAGAGAGAGTCCTTTGGTGGTGATTCCAATATCCACCTGCCTCCGGTTGTCTTCGCACAGTTCACGTGTAACCAGGCCTTTTTGACGCAGTTTTTCAACCAGGCGCGTACAATTACTGTTCTTGTCGATCATCCGGGAGGCAATCTCTGCCAGCATCATCTTTTGCGGGTGGCTGCCCCGCAAAATCCGAAGCACATTGAACTGCTCCGGTGTAATGTCGAAATTTTTGAGGCTGGCTGCGTTAATATTATAAAGCCAGCTGCCGGTATACAAAATATTGATGCTGGCCTTCTGGTACTCGCTCGAGAACTTGGTCTGCTTGATATCGTCTTCCAATGGCATACTTTATACAGTTGATTGATACCAATATAGAACAAATGTTGTCGATACAACATTCCGTCTATTTTATAAATTAGTTGTTAACTTGTTTGGACAAGATTGATCTCATGATTCAATACACCACCACTCTTTTAAAATTTAATAGCAAAGGCGAGAAAAGCGGCTGGACATATATTGAGATTTCGGCAGCGCAGGCTCATAAGCTGAAGCCAGATACCAAAGTTTCATTTCGGGTAAAAGGAAGTATAGATCAGCACACTTTTGAAAAGGCCGCGATACTTCCCATGGGCGATGGCAGTTTTATCCTTCCGGTAAACGGTACTATGCGGAAGGCTATTGGCAAACGCGATGGCGAAAAAGTAAAAATGGTTTTAGAGCTGGATGAACGTAAACTCATTTTGTCGCCTGATCTTGTAAAATGTTTGAAGGAAGAACCCGGTGCACTGGCGTTCTTTAAGTCACTACCGATGTCGCATCAGCAATACTTCAGCAAGTGGATAGAGAGCGCCAAGACGAATGCTACGAAGACCAAGCGAATTGTGATGGCGTTAACGGCGCTGAGCAAGAAGCAAGGATATTCTGAGATGATGCGAGAGAATAAAAGGCTTTTATGAGATGTAAAAAATCACGGAGAGCTTTCTGATGGCTCCCCGTGAATTGAAATTAAGGGTTATAGTGCTCCTGCTTTTATTTCATCTACTACCGCAGGATCAAGCAGTGTTGTTGTATCGCCGAGATTGCCAGTATCACCTTCGGCAACCTTGCGCAAAATTCTTCGCATGATCTTGCCGGAACGTGTTTTAGGAAGACCGCTTACAAACTGTATTTTATCAGGCTTGGCAATAGGACCAATGATTTTGGAAACCGTATCTTTTATTTCAACGCGAAGTTTTTCTTCTTCCGTTGGTTTCTCATAGCAGATCACAAAAGCATATATACCCTGCCCTTTAATATCGTGCGGAAAACCAACCACAGCTGTTTCAATCACATTGGCATGTTCATCAATAGCACTTTCAATTTCCGCAGTACCGAGGTTATGACCCGATACAATAATTATATCGTCTACCCTTCCGGTTATGCGATAGTAACCATCATTATCACGCTTGCAGCCATCGCCCGTGAAATACTTTCCGGGAAACGATGAAAAGTACGTTTCCTTAAATCGCTGATGGTCGCCATAGATGGTGCGCGCCATAGACGGCCATGGAAATTTTATAGTGAGCCTTCCTTCAATATTATTGCCTTCTATCTCCAATCCGCTTTCATTCATTACGGCAGGTTGTACACCCGGCAGTGGCAATGTAGCATGGGCAGGCTTAAGCTTTGTAACATTTGCGATTGGCGTGATCATGAAACCTCCTGTTTCAGTCTGCCACCAGGTATCTATTATAGGACATTTGCCCTTGCCTATATTTTTGTCGTACCAGTTCCATGCTTCTTCGTTGATCGGTTCGCCTACGCTTCCAAGTACTTTCAATGAAGACAAATCATACTTCTCTACAAAGCTTAGCGGCGCTTGTTGCAAAGATCGTATGGCGGTAGGAGCTGTATAGAATATATTTACCTTGTGGCGTTCTATTGCCTGCCAGAATCTTCCCCAATCGGGCCATGAAGGTATACCCTCAAACATAACCGTTGTAGCTCCGGCAGATAACGGACCATAGAGTATGTAGGAGTGACCGGTAATCCAGCCTATATCTGCCGTACACCAATACACGTGCCCTTCATGGTATTGAAAAGCCGTTTTGAAAGTATAATTGGTATATACCATGTATCCGCCACAGGTGTGCACCATGCCTTTCGGCTTGCCAGTGGAACCGGACGTATAAAGTATAAAGAGCATGTCTTCTGCATCCATCTCTTCTGCCGGGCAATCGGCATTTACTTTTTGTATCTCATCATGCCAATAGACATCCCGCCCTGTTTTCATAGGTACGCCTGACTTGAGATATTCTTTTACGATAACGCACGAAACACCCGGACAGCTTTCCATTGCCTGATCGATAATTCCCTTTAGATTGATCGTCTTCTCACCACGATGGGCGCCATCAGAAGTAATTACAATATTGCATCCGGCATCTTGTACCCGATCGGCAACTGATTTAGCCGAAAAGCCGGCAAATACTACCGAGTGCACTGCACCAATGCGCGCGCAGGCAAGCACTGCATAAGCAAGCTCGGGTATCATGGGCAAGTAAATGCACACACGATCGCCTTTCTTTACTCCGTTAGCCTTTAGCATGTTGGCAGTTTTGCAGACTTCTTCAAACAACTGCTGATACGTTATATGCTTAGCATCATCATCGGGATTGTTGGGCTCCCAAATGATGGCAGTTTGATTCGCATGTTTTGTAAGATGACGGTCGAGGCAGTTTTCTGTTATATTCAATTTGGCCCCCTGAAACCATTTTACTTCAGGTTTGTGAAAGTCCCACTCCAACACCTTGTCCCACTTCTTGCGCCAGTAAAAATTGCCGGCCACTTCGCTCCAGAAATTCTCCGGGTGTTCGATGCTTTTTTTGTACTGTTCCTGATAATCTTCAAAAGTTCTGATCACGTTCATGGTTGTTTGTTAGTCGTTAGGGTTTATTGTTAGAAAAATATTTCAAAAAGCATGGCAACCAAAGTTTGTCGCGTCTCGTCACGATTAGGTGACAGACAGGGGTGATAAAATTCTACTCTTTTTCCCGAAATTCAAACTTTTGTTTGGTGATGTGTTGGAAGACACAAACAAATTTTCGGAAAGAATTATAATACGGTTTAATCAGATGTACCGCCGGTTATCGATGTCAGGCATTTTGTTTAGCGTGGAAAGTGGAATATAAATTGAACCAGAAATGAATCGCATGGTGAAATCTTTAAACAATAGCACCTTAAGGCCATTGAGTGAAAGTATTCTGCGCACGTTGTTATACTATGATATTTTTAACTATCCATTGAAAGCAGACGAGATCCAGCGCTTCTTACCTACAAACCATGTAGCTACGGACGATATAGTAGATGCGTTGGAAGAGATGTCTTCGCAGGGTTATCTCTTTCAATTTGGCGATCTTTATTCGGTGCAAAATAACGAGGATTGGGCTAGCCGTAGATTGAAGGGAAATGCCGAAGCTGAGAAACTTCTCGCGATAGCCCGCAAAAAAGGCAAGTTTATTTCATCATTTCCGTTTGTGCGCGGTGTGCTCGCATCAGGTTCGTTGTCGAAAGGCTATATGGATGAAAACTCTGACCTGGATTTCTTTATCATTACAAAGCCAGGCAGGCTGTGGATTGCACGCATGCTACTGGTGGTGTATAAACGCATATTTCTTTTTAACTCGCATAAATACTTCTGCGTAAATTACTTTGTTGATGCAGATCACCTGGAGATCGAGGAGAAAAATTTATTTACCGCAACCGAGCTTGCTACTGTTATACCACTGTGCAATGCCGAGCTATACCAAAAGCTCCATGCTCAAAATTCATGGCTTCTCAATTTCTTCCCCAATTTCAAGCCACGACCGGTGAATGAAACGGCAGCGACATCGAATGGTATAGTGAAGAGAGTAATAGAAGGCATTATAAATATAGCCGGTGGCAACTGGTGGGAGCGCTATTTTATGAACGTGTCATTAAAACGTTGGGAGCATATATATAAAGCGCAATACACAAAGGTCGACTTTGATGTAGCGTTTAAAACAAAGAAGTATACCTCAAAGAATCACCCGCGACATTTTCAGCGCAGAGTGATCGAGCTTTACCAGCAGAAAATGGAGGGGTTCAGTAAAAAGTTTAACATTTCCTGGAAAGCATGAACAGCCCGATTCTTTTTACACATTCCTATTTCTATAAGTTTGATCCCAAGCAATGGCGATTCAAACAACCGTATCCGCCACTGGCAACAATACTTGCTGCTGCCGTAATGCGTGAAGCCGGTTTCCCCGTAGCCCTTTTTGACACCGCCTTGAGAGATACGCCGGTAGAGATTACAAAAGAGATAGAGCAACACAAGCCAAAATACCTGGTGATCTACGATGATGGTTTCAACTACCTCACCAAGATGTGCCTTACCAACATGCGCGAGGCAGCGTTTGCAATGGCCAGAATGGGTAAAGATGCAGGGTGTACTGTGATTGCCTCAAGCTCCGATGCTGCCGATCATTATGAAAAGTATTTTCAGCATGGTGTTGACTATGTGGTGCGTGGTGAAGGTGAAGAAACCTTGAAAGAACTGATACTCGGATTGGAAGCCAACCGCGATGTAAAATCATTGCCAGGTATAGCTTTCAGCCAAAATGAGCAGGTAACGGTAACACCAACACGGCCGGTAATTCGCGATTTGGATGTATTGCCCTTGCCGGCCTGGGATCTGGTAGATATAGACTCCTACCGCGCTATCTGGAGAAAGCATCACGGATACTTTTCGTTGAATATAGCAACCACCCGCGGGTGTCCCTATAAGTGTAATTGGTGCGCCAAACCCATTTATGGAAACCGGTATAATTCCAGATCGCCACAGCATGTGATCAGGGAAATTGAATTTTTATTGAGTGAATATAAACCTGATCACTTCTGGATGTGTGATGATATATTCGGTTTAAAACCTGGCTGGGTGCAGGAATTCAGAGACCTGGTACGTGCAAAGAATCTCATCTTCAAGTATAAGATACAGTCGCGTGCCGACCTTCTGTTGCAGGAAGATACTATAGAAGCCTTTGCGCAGTCGGGGGCAGAAACAATCTGGATCGGTGCGGAGTCCGGCTCGCAGAAAATTCTGGATGCTATGGATAAAGGCACTACCGTGCGGCAGATTCATGAAGCCACACATCTGATGAAGCAGAAAGGAATTAAAGTGGCGTTCTTTCTTCAATTCGGATACCTGGGCGAAACGCAGGAAGATATAGATGCTACGCTGGCCATGGTTTTGGAGCTGATGCCGGATGAAGTTGGTATATCGGTATCATATCCATTGCCCGGTACAAAATTTTATGATAAGGTAAAAGCGCAACTTCACGAAAAACAAAACTGGAGCGATTCTGATGACCTTGCGATGATGTTTCAGGGAACGTTTGGAAGTAAATACTATAAAGAACTGCATCGCTATGTACACAGTGTTTATCGCAAGCGAAAAGGATACATGAGCCTGCAGAAACTCTTTCGTGACCCGTTACGTCTAAACTATAAAGATTTACGTGCAGGGCTGGCAACTTTTTATTATATTCCTACATCGTTCGCGCAGCGTTTACGACTCAAAGGATTAACAGTTACCCACCCGTGAGCAACTCGTATAAACTAACGCGCATGGCTGTACCGTTTGACCATATCGCTTCAGCATACGACTCTGTCTTTACGCAGAGTGCTATTGGTCAATTGCAACGGAAACAGGTTTGGACCTACCTCGAGAAAATTACTCCCGAGCTAAACGGCCTTGAAATTCTTGAATTGAATTGTGGCACCGGTGAAGATGCGTTACTTTTTAGTGAACGCGGATTCAACATCGTAGCAACCGATGTATCGGAAGAGATGCTGAAAGTTACACAACAGAAAGCCCATCAGTTCTCGATGCAAAACAAGATCAGCTCGCATTACCTCGATCTCGATAGTTTTGATGAGACGTTATTTGACAAGAAATTTGATTTGATTTTTTCAAATTTCGGAGGACTCAATTGTATCAATCCGGAGGCGCTGCAGAAATTGCTGGAGAAGCTTCCCAAGGTTTTGTCTCCGAAGGGAAGATTTATAGCGGTCATCATGCCCAAATTCTGTTTGTGGGAATCTATATATTTCACACTGCGGTTTCAGGGAAAGAATATTTTCAGAAGATGGACATCGCGTGATGTTCCGGCTAACCTGGATGGCGCTGTTGTAAAAACGTGGTACTACCGGCCTTCTCAAATAAGAAGATGGTCAGCCGAAAATTTCGCAACAGTTACACGTCAGCCCATCGGCTTTGCATTACCTCCTTCGTATCTTGAAAAATTCTTCTCAAGGCATAAACGCTTTTTGTTCGGGCTCAATGCTATAGAGAGAAAATTATTCCGGCTTGCATTTCTTTCGGGCATGGCTGATCATTTCATTATCGACCTGAAATTACAATGAGTGTATTGCTGACGCACGCCTATTTCCTGGCAGATGATGAGAAGGAACAGCAGATCATGCGCCCTTATGCACCGCTGGGTATATTATATATTTCTGCATACCTGGAGCAACATGGCATTGTCAACGAAGTGTTTGATACCACTTTCTCCACAAAAGATATATTTCGCCAATATCTGCTGGAGCACAAACCCGCCATCATCGGTATATATGCCAACCTGATGACGAAACTGAACGTGATCGAGGCGATGCAATTTATCAATGCCAATCTTCCTGAAACCAGCATTGTGCTGGGAGGGCCGGATGTAAAATACAATGCCGAAAATTACTTAAAGGAAGGGGCTGATTTCATTGTGATGGGCGAGGGCGAAGAGACAATGTATGAAATATGCAATGCCATACTTTCTTCTTCTGACTATCTGCCACACGATGTGCTTCAAAAAATTCGGGGCATAGCATATATGCATCGCGGGGAATTTGTAACGATGCCCGAGCGCGATAAAATGAAAGACCTCGATGCGCTGCCATTTCCCAATCGTAAAAAGATAGACCTGCATTTATACCTTGATGCCTGGAAGAAATTTCACGGCACCAATGCTATATCGGTAAGCACCATGCGCGGTTGCCCCTATACATGCAAGTGGTGTAGTCGCGCGGTATACGGACTAAGTTACCGCAGGCGCTCGGTTGAAAAGGTAGTGCAGGAATTGGAGCAGATAAAAGAAGCATACAATCCGGATTCGCTCTGGTTCGTAGATGATGTTTTTACCATCAGTCACAAATGGTTAGCATCTTTTCGGGATGAATTGAAGAAGAAGGATATACTCATCCCGTATGAGTGTATAACGCGTGCTGACCGATTGAATGAAGAGGTGATCAGGATGCTAAAAGAAACAGGTTGCTTCCGCGTCTGGATTGGAGCCGAGAGTGGTTCGCAACGTATTATTGACCTGATGGACCGCAGAGTGGATGTGCAGCAGGTGCGCGACATGATCAGGCTCACCAAAAAGTATGGCATACAAACCGGCACATTCATTATGCTGGGCTACCCGGGCGAAACAGAAGCAGATATAGAAGAAACTATAAAACACTTAAAAGAATCCGATCCCGATCATTTTACCATAACCGTAGCCTATCCTATAAAAGGCACCGAACTATACCAGGAAGTTGAGGCCGTACAAACCACCAACCTCGATTGGTCTACCAGCACAGACAGGCAGATTGATTTTGCAAGAATGTATTCGCGGAAGTATTATGATTATGCCTTGGCAAGAGTAATTAGTGAAGTAAACTATTTTAAGGCTAAGAAAGCGAATCAAAATAAGTTAGCCATTAAACTGAAAGTAAAATCTGCCATAGCCAAATTCGGAATGAGGTTCCAAAGAACTTCGAGTTATTTCTTCTGATACCGCAATTATTAGAACACATGAACTTATGACAAAGACTCTGTATTTCGCAATAATTTAAGTAGTAGCTGATTTTCACTTTTACATTTACGCGGAGGTTTTCTAAAAATTAAAACTTTGACCTGATGTTATCTTACACGTTGCGAAGCAATTACATTAAATGTTATAGGATCGTATCGTTAAGTTGTTTGCTTTTTTTTTCTCGCTTTAATTGTCAGAGTCAAAATCTTAATACTTTAGAAGTAAAGAGAATATATTCTTCAGAGGCTGATTATGAAAAAGCGAACCCTAGTGATATAAAGAATAGCGTAAGTACAACAGATAAATCCATTCAGATTTTCAATCAGGGGAGTCTGACTCAACAAATAAACAGATCAAGTATTCCTCCTGATCTCAATTCTTTCATCTTATCACCCAAAGGAGATTATTTCGTGGCGTTCGAGGAAGCAGAGAAGGCAACTGATTACTTATATTTTTTCCGATCTGATGGCAACTTGTTGTCTAAGCATTTAGTAAATATATACCCGAATGTTAAATATTCGACTAATGGCGAATATGTGATTGTTTTTAATAGTTATGGAAGCGATATATTCCTTTTTGATAAGAGCGGTAATTTGAGTTTCACATGTGACTATACTGATTTAATCAAAGACAAATCCAAAATTTTGTATAACGTCTTTTTCTCTGAGAACGGTAATGATCTTCTAATTAATGCGGGTAATGATGCACACCTCGTCACTACAAAAGACCGAGTAATTAAATTTAAAACCTCTGTAGGAAGAGTAATCGATGGTGATTTCCGTTCTGATAAAGAAATAGTACTCAAAACAGCTTCAGAGAGAATTGGATTGATTGATTTGAAAATACTATCCAAATCTAACGGGCTTATTCTCGATACAATGAATCAAGCTAAAAGAATCGAGCTAACTATAAACGGAGTGGTTGTTTTTAAAAATTCAGGTATTGTGGAATATGAATTTAAATGAGGCAATAATGAAATAGACGGTAGAATTCTATTTTTTAAATAAACTATGCTTTTAGGCAAAAGAGAATAAATGAAATATGCAGCAATCAAAAGCCGATTTAGCGGTTTACAGGTTTTAAGACTGCTTTCAGATGAGCAACGTACAAGCTTCTCAAAGCATATTTTATTTTCAATCGTACTAGCCCTCTTCGAAGTTTTCTCACTTACTTCTGTATTGCCGCTATTGTTTTACCTGATCCACCCAACAGGCTCAAAAAGTGCAACAGGGATTGTAGGGCATATACTCTCTCTTACAGATTCTGTTTCATGGATCACATTACTCATCTGCGTATTAATTCTTTTTTTGATTAAAAATATAGCAGCTGTTTGGCAGACTAATTCACAACTCAAATTTCTGAACGAGCTTTACCTCTCATTCTCGGAGCGTATATACCATCGATTCTATAGCCAGCCGTGGAGTGCTTATACACATGAAAACTCAGCAGAAGCTTTTCGAAGGATCAAAAATACCGCATTTGATTTTACCAGCTATGTGTTGAATAATTACCTGCTGCTAATCACCGATGTGGTTATCTGCTTGCTGATGATTGTGATCATGGCATGGTTCGATTTCAGAATTCTTTTTGTGATTCTCTTTCTGTTTCTTCCCATCGGTATATTTTATTATTTCTTCCGAAAGAAAGTCATTCTTAAAATAGATCAGTCGTTTCGTGAGCTTACACCTGTCACAAACATTGTGTTGACGCAGGGTATAAGCGCTTATACCGAAGCCAGGATTTATAAAAAGCAGCACTACTTTATAAAACGTTTTATTGAACTAAGCCGGATCACTACCGCACAACTATCAGACTTGAAAACTTTCTCAGGTCTGCCGCCCCGTATACTTGAAATAGCCGGTATACTGTTGTTTGCTGGTATCGTTGCGTATGTTAAACTGGGTGAAATAAGCGAACAACACGTTTTGGTTTTTATCGGGTTGTTCTCCCTCGCACTGTATCGCATTATGCCTTCTTTTACGCGTATGCTGCAAAGTTTGTCGCAGATACAGTCGTATGCTTACACAGTAACGGAGCTGAAGGAAACACTTGGCGATTCTGAAGCAGCAACTTCGTCTGCAAAAGATATAGCGAAGATCGATTTCAATACTTCAATCGCACTTCACGATGTTTCCTTTCAATATGCGGATAAATCAAAGGTTCTTCTTGATCACGTGACGTTTGAAATACGAAAAGGAGAATTTATTGTGCTGGAAGGACCATCAGGCACTGGTAAAACTACATTACTTCATATCTTAAGTGGCATTATAGCAAACTATAAAGGTGCGCTGCTTATTGATGGCACGCCACTCACAACGGAAACAGTTTCACATTGGCAATCGCAAATAGGATTGGTAACGCAGTCGCCCGTTATTCTACAGGATACACTGCTTCACAACATAGCCTTTGGAGAATTTGAAGATGAAGTAGATAACGCGCGGCTTGCTGATGCCATTCGTTCTGCGGGCCTTGATGCATTTGTTAAATCCTTGCCGGAGGGTATATATACCTTGATCGGTGAAAATGGTGTTACCTTGTCGGGGGGACAGCGGCAGCGACTCTGTTTGGCACGAGCGCTATACCGGCAACCCAAAGTCTTGCTACTGGATGAAGTGACTAATCAACTTGATGAAGAAAACAAGGTATATATTCTGAGTGTACTTCAGCGTATGTGCAATAGTGGCAAGACAGTGGTATTGATATCGCATGATCCGCTGGTGCGAAAATTTGCTTCGAGGATTCTTCGGTTGGAAGATGCTGCGCTGGTGCAAACTAATCTTCAAAAACAGGTCGGATAATTTTTTCGTTACGATTGTAGGCCAGCCAATACGGATTTTTTCCCGTAAAGATCAATCTTATAACTCTCAGGTTGATCCGCACCATTCGCCAGTCGCGTTTGAACAATGCCATCAAAGCATTTCCCGTAAGCGACCAAATATACCAGAACACTGTTGATGCATTATATTTTTTACTTTTTCGTATAAAGTAATGAAGCGCCAGCACTCTTCTATAGTAAGCAAGCGTGCGATCGAGCCGATTCTCTGTAGCGCGATGATGATAGGCTGCCGTTGAGCCGATGACATGAATGGAATGCGTTTGCGG
Source organism: Ohtaekwangia sp. (assembly GCF_036786105.1). Taxonomy (NCBI): domain Bacteria; kingdom Pseudomonadati; phylum Bacteroidota; class Cytophagia; order Cytophagales; family Fulvivirgaceae; genus Ohtaekwangia; species Ohtaekwangia sp. Next base: position 1,670 of record NZ_DAIQRQ010000001.1, on the reverse strand, counting down.
AAATCCAATAGCAACGCCATAGTTATCGCCTATACCGCTTGGGTCAAGCACTTCGTCATAAGGAGAGTGTAATAACCAATCGCGTCTTATAACATTGGCACCCAGCGAATATATAGTTGTCTGAAATGCCGTGCTGTTCCAGGATGTGATCAAGGGCCATCCTCCCAGTGTTAATCCATTTTTCCGGGAAGCATAGAATTTTTTTATCGCCCTCAACAGAAGTGATGCGGGAAACGAAACTTTTATATTTTCAAGGTCGCCCCAAATAGAAAGCTGAAAGGTAAATCGCCAGAGCAGATCAGCAAATCCCGTTACCGGGTATTCATCAACCCAATTCCCGTTCTCTAACTGTAACAGGCGACCTGCCATCGCGCCACACGCTATATCTGACGCAGCGTATTGTTCCAGTTTTTCGAGGTAATCCGGTTTCAGCACAATGTCATCGTCACATAAAAAAATCCAGTCACCTGCTGCTGTCTGTATACCCGCGTTTCGTTGCACGCATACTGATGCCAGGGGTGCATCTATCCAGCGAAGCGGAAGCGTGTTAAATTGCTCCTGCACTTGCCTGCTATAGCTTTTGTCATCGCTTGCATCGATAATGATAATCTCATCTGATGGGCGCGTTTGTTTTTGCAAGGTCTGCAACACCTGCATTATGTGGCCGGGTCTGTTTCGCGTAGGAATGATTGTACTTATTTTCATCAGCCCTTTATAAGACTACTATATATTTTGAGTGTGGCGTCAACGCATTTGTTGAGATCATTTTGCCGGGCCCAGGCATAGCCATTTTTTCGCAGTGTGTCCATTCTCTCTTTGTTCTTGAACAATGCAATGACTTCATGTGCCAGGGCTGATGATTCGCCCGGGGGCATCGTTATACAACAAGAGCCCGACAGGTCGGCCATGATACCTACATGTGTTCCACATACCGGAATACCCATCGCCATGGCTTCGACCACTACCATTGCCTGACTTTCATAGACGGAAGTAAGCAGGAAAAGGTGGGCTCGCTCCAGGAATATTTTTACCTGGCGGTATGGCAAATGGCCTTTAAATGAAACTCTATCTTCTATACCAAGCTTTTTCGTGAGTTGCTGCACTTCACCATTCATATAGTCTTCACCAATATGAATCAGGTGACAATCTGTTTCTTTTTGAATCGCATAAAAAGTATGGATCAATGTGATTGGGTCTTTCACAGGACTTAGATAGCCGATGCTGAGAATCGTTACCGGACTATTGGTTCTTTCCTGCAATAACGGGTTATGTTCCGGCATTTCTACACCACGCGGTATAACCGAAATGTGTTTTCGAATAGGAAGGTTGCGATATACTTCATCGCGTTGAAAGTGTGTGAGTGCTGTAACAGCATCGGCTTGATTGATTACCCACTGATTGAGACGTGCTCTTCGCTTGCTGAGCAAGTCGCCAAAATGAATGGATGGTAACGCACTCCCCTCTGCACCATCGAGGCAAACCAATACAGGAATTTTGAAAAGCTTTCTGAGCACAATGCCAATCATACCCGATGGATATGTTGAATGTGCGTGGATCAATGCGTAAGGATTTCGCCAATGATCGCGAATGATCATCAACAGCAACATGAAATCACGAATGCGTCTGGGGTAATTATCGTGAGAAACAGAGCGTATAGTATAGGAGTGCGG
>NZ_DAIQRQ010000114.1:0-6390 GCF_036786105.1 Ohtaekwangia sp. | reverse complement strand
ACATGAGCAATGGAAAAGACTCCTGATCAAGTATGATTTTTTTCGATGGCAATGCCCTGTCCTGCTCCGGTTTTCAAAAGACAGGGCATGCAAAGATCCGATTCTGTATCTTTAAGGTAAACCTTCAATACTATGTGGTGGATCTATGCATTGCTATCAGCTTTCTTTGCGTCCTTAACGGCTATTCTGGCCAAGATCGGTATAAAAGATATGGATGCCGATTTTGCTACCGCCATTCGCACGCTCGTTATCCTGATCATTACGTGGAGTATTGTTTTATTCAAAGGCAATTTTACTTCGCTTGCATCAACATTATCGAAGCAAAATGTACTCTTCCTCGTGTTATCAGGGGCCGCTACCGGTTTGTCGTGGCTGTTTTACTTTCGGGCGCTGCAGCATGGCAATGTATCGCAGGTGGCCCCGGTTGATAAGCTCAGTGTTGCGCTTACCATTATCCTTTCGGTTATCTTCCTTCACGAATCAATCACACTAAAAACTGCTATTGGTGCGGGGCTTATTTTAGTGGGTATATTTTTGGTGATCAGATGAGGGAACGGCTGCTGGCTGCAAGCCGCTGGAGGTGTGTGATTTTGAATAGCTGCGAGCCGCTAGCTGTCAGTTGCCAGACGAGTGTGACTTGGGAATGGAGGGTTTGACTTCGTCATTCGTTGATTGATGTTTCTTGTTCAATATTAAAATCCAATTGCAGTAACAGCATCTCTTTTCAAAAGAGAATAAAACAGAACAAGGCTGATCAGATTTGCATTCTGATCAGTGTTATATATACTTGCATGATATTAATATCTACAGAGACTATATATACTGCGAATACCCTTATATAAATATGGAAATATATACCACAAAATCAGTCAGTAAACAATCAGTGATTACCAGATTACACACATTCGAACATGGCACACTGGATTATGATCCATCCGTTCCGTGCATTATTGCATCGCATTTCGGGTTCGCTACGGATGAAGAGTTTAAAAACATGCTGAACCTGGGGCTATCACTCAGCATTGAAAAAAGAAAGGATCATGGAAAATTAGGCTGGCTTGCAGATACAACTCAAATGGATGGCAATGCTATGACAGAATGGGCTATAGCAGAGTGGAATCCCAAAATGATTGCAGAAGGGATACGCCATGTGGCGTTCGTTGCTTCGAATGATGTTTTTGCAGCACAGCAGATTCGCGATTATGCTGCCTTATGTTCAAAGGATGGAAAAATGAAAACGGCATCATTTCAGGACATCGAATCGGCTAAAGCCTGGCTCCGTGAAGTTCTGTAGTGCAAACAATTTACATCGTTACTGGTTAAACCGTTACCGGTTAGATAATAATTCTTCGCGCAAGTGAAGAAGAGAGTTAACAGCCAGTCGGTGAATAATGGACATTGAAAAAGTCGTTGACCGTTAATGCTCTATTAACGGTTAACGTGTAACCGATAAAGGCTCCCAAAAAATAAGTTTTATTTAAGCTCCGGGTTAAGTGGCATTAAAGAACTGTATAATTTCTTTACGCCCGGTAATCGCTTAAACTTTATACCTGATCAGAACCGCTGGCCGGGCGGGTATTATATACATTATAATATTTTTGGGGGAAAACGCACGGCTGCGGTTCTGATGGTATTTATCTGGTGTTGATAATCCATACACTCCAAGCACACCAGTTATGCTCATTGATGCTTTTCAGCATTTTCAACATTCAATTATTTTTTACCAGCTGTTATGCCAGCGCGCGCCAATAGCTTTCTCCTTTCAGGCGGCAGCTTGCTATAATTCTTTCGTTGCTGGTATAGCCAGCTATACAGCGGAGTATGCACGGGTATGCTGGTATGTTTATTCTTCTTTTTCAGGTCGGTATACTCCTTCAACCGGTCAAGCCATCGCTTCTGCCCTATTTGGTGCGCCCATGAAAATCCCAGCGCTTCCAGCTTCTTCCTTTTATTGGCCGGCAATTTCTTGGTGCGTTGCCCGTTTACCCAACTGGCCAACGGGCGATTTTCAGTATAGCTCTGCGGCACATCGCAATGACCGAATTTCTTTTTAAAGATAACGAGCTGCTCATACATCTTTTCCCAGCGTGCATCCCAGTAATAGCCGGTGCGATCCCACAAAAAACCGATGGCATCGAGCTTATCACGTTTGTAAGCCGACAGTTTCTTTTTACTGTGCAACTGTAACGTTACCCACTCATCGAGCTCAGGATGTTCCTTTAGCTTAAGATGATATCGGTCGCCATACTTTTTCTGAAGCGCTTTGAATTTTGTATACAGCGCATCCCACGCTTCCAGTTTTCTACGCTCGGCATCTCCTTTCCATATAAATCCCAGAGCCGTTAATTTCTGCTCGCGATCTGCAGGAATCTTGTTTTCCTTCTTCAATCGCTTTTGAGTTTGTATCCACTCGTATAGCTTCGTTTGCGATTTATTTACCGACAGATGACCATGTTCTTTGCGAAACGCCTTCAGTTGCTTGTACAAGCTTTCCCAGTTTTCATGAAAATACTGATGCGGCCATTTTACACCGAGCGCTTCCAGTTTCTTACGTTTCTCTCTGCCAATGCTGCTTCGATCGCGCTTGTTGCGCTGTACCCATACGGACAGGGTGAAATCCTGATGTCGCTTTACGCGGCAGTGTCCATGCTTACGTGCATAAGCTTGCAATCGCTTGTACATCTCCTCCCACCGTTCTTCGGCAAAATTACCTTTGCTCCATGCAAAGCCTATAGCGTCCAGTTTCTTCTTACGGTGAGAAGGTATATTTTTCTGGTGTACAATCTGCGATTCAATCCAAAGTCCCAATGAATAATTATCCTTGCGCACTTTGATGCGATCGATATGACCGTGCTCGCGCTTATAGGCTATCAGCTCGCTATACTTCTTCTCCCAGTTTTCTTCGCGCAGTTTGGCTATATCTTCTTTCCACAGAAAGCCGATCTCTTCTAAACGACTGACTTTGTCTGCGCTTAATTCTCCCCGTGTTTTAGCTCTGCGCTGTCGCGCCACCCATACCCCTAAAGCAGGGTTGCCCTTGAAGTCCTGTGGTACTTTGGCGTGGCCGTATTCCTGTTTAAAAGCTACCAGTTGCTCAAACATCTGCAGCCACCGCAGATCTTTATCACTCACCAGCCAATCGAAGTCCAGGTCATTTAATTTCTCAACCTGACGTGATGAGAGACGTGCCTGGGAATTTCGCTGATTCACACACCAGTCAAACAGCTTCTCATCTTCCCTGGCAGAAACCTGGCTATGGCCATGCTTCCTATAAAATTGCTCCAGCCGTGAGAACATATTATTCCAGTCGGCCGCAATTTTAAATGGAAACCCGATCTTCAGCAGCCTGGTATATATAGCGGCCGGCAACCGCTCAGGATGTTTTCGAATATTCTCAACCCACCGGTTAAATGCCTTGTCATCGCTTCCGTTTGCGGACACATTGAAATTACCATGTTGTTTACGATAGGCTTTTAGTTTACTAAAATTTTCTTTCCATCGGTCTTTGTCTTCCATACTAAAAAAACATCACAACCACGGGGGTTGTCGCGCTATAATTGAACATCGGTGACGGTTAATCGAATTCGCTTCAGGCTATGCTATACGCATCCTCTATAGCATCCTATATATCGCTACATACAACAACCAATGTCATCCATTTACGAGAGGTTTTTGAAATATAGATAAAATGTAAACACGCGATTTATACTATAAATAATTTTCACATGTATACCACTATATCAATTACTTCAAACAAAAAATTGTAATGCAAATAGTGGTATATATCACCCTGATTCAGAAGTTTAATTTCCAGGTAAATATTATGCGTTGAAACATCATTCAACGATCAAAACATAATGCGCACCGACACTACAGCACGTTCCCCGGGAATAGCTCCAAAAAAAATAATTCAAAAAAGAGGTGATATCTTCACCAACGGACGCACTTACCAGTATACAGATTATGGAAATCATGCAAATCGAACATTCTGTTGCCCCAACAGAGGCACGCACGCAACTGTTTGAAGCGTTGTATATCTCGGCATTTCCGGGTGTTGCAAGGTTTGTCAGCAAAATGAATGGCACTCTGGAAGATGCTGCCGATATATTTCAGGATGCGCTGGTAATCTATTACGAAAAAACGCTGGACAACCGGTTTGAATTGACTACGTCCCGTGAGGCGTATATTACAGGAATTGCCAAGCACCTGTGGCTTCGTAAATTCTCGCACGATCGTAACAACGTAAAGCTCGATGCTGCAGAGGCTGCAATCGAGATCGCGGCTGACTACTGCCCTGCTGTGAATGACCAGAAACTACTTGCCTTCCTGGAACAATCCGGAAAAAAATGCCTGGCGTTGCTGCGTGCCTTCTATTATGAGCGAACCCCGATGAAGAAGCTTGCGCACAAATTTGGATTTGTGAGCGAGCGATCTGCCACTGTGCAGAAATATAAATGCCTGGAAAAAGTAAGAGACACTATAAAAGAAAAAGCCTTTACGTATGAGGACTTCCTTGAATGATATAGCCTTAACAGAACGATACCTGTTTGGGAAACTTGCACCGGAAGAATCGCTGCTCTTTCAGGCCAGGTTGCTCACCGACCCGATACTACGCGCCCACGTTGCTGTACAACAGAAAGTATATACGCTGTTGCTACATTTCCACCGAAAGAAAATGAAAGAAGAAGTGCGCACCATTCACAACGCACACTTCCATGATCCCGCGCATGCGGAATTCAAGGAACAGATTAATCAGCTTTTTAAACCATGATATAATTCTATATGCAAGCTAATATGATACCGATGGTAATTGACAGCAGTGCACATGGAGAACGTGCCTATGATATTTATAGCTTACTGCTGAAAGAACGTATTATCTTTCTGGGCACCGGCATTAACGATGCTGTAGCCAACGTAATTGTGGCACAACTTCTATACCTGAACAGCATCGATCAGAAACGGGAGATCAACCTGTATATCAACAGTCCCGGAGGAAGTGTATATGCCGGTCTTGCCATCTATGATGCCATGCAAATGATACAAGCCCCCGTCTCAACGGTAGCGGTAGGTGTTTCTGCAAGTATGGGCACTGCTCTTCTTGCCTCCGGTCGAAAAGGGAAACGCTATGCTTTGCCACACGCCACCATACACATGCATCCTACCAGCAGCGGATCGCAAGGCTATACGGAAGATGTGCGCATCGCTACGCGTGAGCAGGAACGCCTGCAAACACAATTGTTCCACCTGATGGGAAAACACTCCGGCCACACCTGGAAGGAGATTGAAGATTATTTTCTGCGAGACCGATTTATGAGCGCGCCCGAAGCAAAAGCCTTTGGTCTTATTGATGAAGTATTGGGGGATATAAGCGATGTGATTGTATTGAACAATGCAGAAGCGCATGTTAGTATGTTTCAGACACTGGCAGGTTAATCGTTACAGGTTATACGTTAAATCGTTATTAGTTACAGGTTAACAGACTCACGTGCTTCGGTTTGATTTTTCTTCAGGCAGATGAGAACAGCTGGCTGCACTTTCGCTATCTTTCATTCTTATGATTGAAGCTGCCAAACTCAAACACTGGATTGATAACTTCTATGGCTATGGTTCGTGGCATGCACCGATCTGGTTTGTTGGCTATGAAGAAGGTGGTGGTGATCTGCCGGAAGAAGTGGCTGAGAAGTTAAACTATTTTTACAGGAATCATCCATCTGCCGATCAGGCTACGCTCTGCGACATCCGGACATTATACCGTGAGGTGGCATTCCGGGTGGATGGTCCGCGGGCTGAAGTCTTTGCCAACCTCTACGAACACCGGTTCGACCGGAAAGCTGTCATCCATGGGTATTGGAAAAATCTCATTGCCTTTGTTCATGGCTACCGTAATAAAAAGCTTCCTGATCTTCTCGAGTATCAAAAAGCTTCTTTTGCTTCACCGTCCTCCAATGAAGCATGGATTCAGTTTTATCCGTTACCCAGTCCTAACAACCACGCCTGGTACTATGCATGGCTCGACTTACCTGCATTTGATTTTCTGAAGAGCCGTGATCGATATCAGGAACATGTATACCAGCAACGCATTCAGTCAATTCTTCGAAACATCAAAGTATATAAGCCTCAAGTGGTATTGATGTATGGAATGGACAATATTAATGCGCTTAAGGAATCGGTGCTGTCTTTTTTTCCGGATTCAAAGTTTAAAATGGTGAAAGCGATTCCGCACCAAATTCCACAGCATCACCGCGCAGAAGTTGACACAACTATTCTGCTGATAACCACCCAGATTCCCGGGCTGCGCCATGGCCGTACTGAAACCGGATTTGACTGGCAAGAGTTTGGAAAAATTGTGAGAGAGAATAGTTGATTGAGGGGGAATCGTTATCTGTTAAT
>NZ_DAIQRQ010000013.1:61363-100728 GCF_036786105.1 Ohtaekwangia sp. | reverse complement strand
AAAATATGGAGAGGTTATTAAATCATCTTCAACTACTATAATCTTACCATGTTTATTTACAACACTGGTAACGCCATCAATTATACTTTCCGCTAAACCAATATTATCTGTTCTCTTTTTACAGATTACTTCCTTAAAGCCTTGAATCCCCTTGACCACTTCATCCACCTCTGCAATCTTTTGGAGCTGTTCGGGTGTAGATTCTTTTTTGGGACCATCCTGAAAAACATATAACATCGAATCTTTAGCCAGGGTATTTTTAGCCAAAGCCTCCAATGTCTTTGCCGTATGAGAGGGCCTGTTATATACGAATAAGGCTATGGGGGCAAGATTCTCCATTCGTTATGTTCAACATTTCGGACTATAAACGAAACATTTTTTTTGCAAAAAGCTTCATACGTTTTTTTATAGAAGCTTTGGTTTTCTTTACTAAAAACCGGACATCACTATCTGAAAGCAAAGCCGTTAATCGCGCCGGAAGAACCGCGGGGTTACCACCATTCTTTTTCAAAACTCCTTCGGCCAGGAAACGTGCGCATGCACAAATCTGCTCCTCATTTTGTCCGTACTCTTTCATCAGATAAAGCGTATCGATGATACTCTCCATGAGAATAGTTTCCTTTCCTTCTTCTTTTATACCCCAGAACAGTTCATTCTCCCACGTGTGCACCGCCAGCGGCTTGGCTATATATCCCTGCTTCTCGCTTAACAGTCCCATTAAAAACATCGTGGGGTACCACAGAAATTTTTCGTCTTCAAAAAACTTTGCTGGTATCTTCTCTCTTTTAAAGCAACATCCGGTAAGAACATGAGCAGATTGCCACAATCTTGCCCGGTCTTCAACATTACCCGAAGCAAGTACTTGCGTCTCTTTCAGATAGCTGTAATTGAAAGCTGACTTGGATTTTTCAGTATAAAAAATGAGATCTGACTTAAATGAATCTATATTTCCATTGGCCTTCACAAATTCAATCACCTCATCAATACTATCGGGGAATAAAAAATCATCATCTGTAAGGAGAAATATATAATCTCCTGAAGCAGCTTTAAGTATCTTGTAGAAATTAGCTACCGGCCCTACGTTCTCAGGGTTTCTGCTATAAACAATTCTTTTATCATGAAAATCGCCGACAACTTCAGGTGTATTATCAGTAGAGGCATTGTCTGAAATGATAATCTCAATGTCATTACCCGGATATGAAATTACTGAGCGTATACATTTCTTCAGATAGGCAGATCTGTTATAAGTCGGTATACAAATTGAAAGCAATGGTGCCATGATTCTTTTTTTTCTGCTTATCAAAATATAGTCATCTAACCATGGTTCTGGTCGCTTCCGTGTTACAAAATGTATTTATTACTTTATTCATGTATTCGTAATGTTCAACATTCAGCCCCGGCCATACCCCAAGCCAAAAGGAATCATTCATAATCTTATCGGTGTTATCGAGGTTGTTTAAAATTCTATACCGGGTATTTTTATAGGCCGGCTGCTTGATGAGATTACCTCCAAACAAAAGTCTTGTTCCTATTTTGTTTTGCTCCAGATATTCAACCAGTCTGTTGCGATTTATTCTGTCTGCATCTCTAATGGTAATCAAAAAACCAAACCAGCTTGGGTTAGCATGTTCAGTTGCTTGTGGAAGAATAAAATGCTCTTCTAATGGCTTGAGCAAATTATATAGCATCTGGTGATTCTGTCTTCTCTTTTCCACAAACGTATCAGCTTTTGCAAGTTGACTCAAGCCTATTGCAGCCTGTGTGTCGGTTGCTTTTAAATTAAAGCCTATATGTGAATAGGTATATTTATGATCATATCCATCAGGAAGATCACCCAGCTTTTGAGCGAATCGCTGCCCACAGGTATTATCTTTTCCCGGGGCGCACCAGCAATCTCTCCCCCAGTCGCGGAAGCTCTCAACAATTTTCTTGAGCTTGGCGTTGTTAATCAGTACAGCGCCACCCTCGCCCATTGTAATATGGTGCGCCGGATAAAAAGAAAGTGTTGCCAAATCACCAAACGTACCGGTCTTCTTATTTCTGTAGGTAGCCCCCAGCGAGTCGCAATCATCCTCTATTACCCAAAGATCGTACTTCTTGGCTATACGCATTACCTCATCCAGGTTAAAGGGATTTCCCAACGTATGCGCCACCATAATCGCCTTCGTCTTCTCCGTTACGGCACTTTCAATATCTTCTGCTTTTATATTATAGGTTGGAATATCTACATCGAGAAACACGGGAACACATCCATACTGAATCATCGGATTGATGGTTGTTGGGAAACCGGCTGCAACGGTAATGATTTCATCGCCAGGCAAAATGGCATCGGCGCCCAATTTAGGAGACGTTAATGTATAGAAGGCAAGAAGATTGGCTGATGAACCTGAATTTACCAGCACCGAAAACCTGGATCCAAAATAGTCAGCAAGCTGCCGTTCAAAATCATCGGCAAAACGTCCAGCAGTCAACCAGCCGTCCAGCACCGCTTCCACTCCGTATAGTATATCTTTCTCATCGAGTACCTTACCAGTTACAGGAATATAATCACTGCCGGGCACAATGACCTTGTTTATCTTTTGCCTTACCTTATTTAAAAGATAATCATTGGATGCAAGCTCCTGATCTAATTGAATCATTTGATTTTTATATTTACTTAATTATGTTCCTTCCATTTCCATCGGCTTTGCAAATGGCTCCATCTCTGTAAGTGGTTTTCCAAAAGCAATCTTTGGATAGGTATTGGTGTATGGATCGATCATTACCTGTAGCAGCGCGGGCTGTTCTTTGTTTTCCTCACTCCACATCCATTGCATCGCTGCATCGATCTCTTTCTCTTCGGAAATGGTTTTGGCAATAATACCATAAGCCACAGCCACTTTTTCAAAATCAGGTGCACTATATCCCCAGTAGGTAGATTGATGCCGTGATTCAAAGTATGAATCCTGAAACTGTCTGATCATACCGAGATTCCGGTTGTTCATAACAATAATTTTCACAGCAAGCTTATTTCTAACAACTGTCTGTAATTCCTGTATGTTAATCTGCATGCACCCATCCCCTACAATTACTACAACGGGGCTTTCGTTAAGGGCCAAACAAGCACCAATGGATGCCGGTAACGCAAATCCCATAGCGCCCATGCCTCCCGAAGTAAGGAAAAGTTGATCGTTGTTAATCTCTAATGATTGAGCGGCCCACATCTGATGCGCTCCTACATCAACAACAAATGCACCCGCTGATGAAGATGCACGCGAAACCTGGTGCATAAACTTGTTGGGATTAATGCCCTTTGCTTCTTTCAGCTCTTCGGTATCAGGCCACTTTGATTTCAGCGACTGAATATGCTCAAGCCAGTTAACTTCAATTTTATATTGCTTGCTATGATATTTTTTATTGAACGAAGCGAGAAAGTTTTTAACATCTTTTACTATCGGTACACAACCTTTTACCCTGTTATTTATCTCGCCGTTTTCACAGTCTATATGATAGATCTTTCTGTTCGCGAAAAAAGCAGTATCCGCACCGGTTTGTCTTATATCCAAACGACTACCGGCAACGATTAACAAATCGCATTCACCTAAAGCAATATTTGCCCATCTGTTTCCATAGCTTCCTATAAAGCCTACACGTTGCGGATGATCAAATGGAATTACATCTATTCCCAGCAATGTGGTAACAACCGGTATATTGGTAATGTCAATAAACGAGGAGAGTTCTTTACGCGCAAATGCCGCGCTTACCCCCCTGCCAATTAATAATAACGGTCTTTTGGAATTACTTAAATCCAGCGATAAATCTTCCAGTATACCTGCATCACAGTCTGCAGCATCCTGCTGCTGCATGGGTAAACTTTCTTTGTCGACTTCGAGGTTGAACCGTTGCACATCCATCGGTATGTCAATTAAAACCGGGCCGGGTCTTCCCTCCCGGGCAATGGCAAAAGCTTTCTCAAAAACATAGGGCACCTCTTCTGCACTTTCTATTTTGAAACACGCCTTCGTAACAGGTTTCGCCATTGACACAATATCTGTTTCCTGAAATCCCAACTGGCGTATTTCTCTGGCTCCCTTTTGCTCATGACGGTTAACCTGTCCGGTTATAAATACAGCCGGGGAAGAATCGAAATAACAACTCGCTATACCGGTGAGCAGGTTGGTTGCTCCGGGGCCACTGGTTGCTAATGCCACTCCGGGAATTCCGGTCACTCTTCCAAAGGCATCGGCCGCAAACGCAGCACTTTGTTCGTGATGCATCGTAACGATTCTTATACTGGTTGACTGACTTATCGAGTCGAGCAGGTGCGTGATCATTCCTCCAGAAAGTTCAAAAACATGACTAACACCTTTCTGCTGAAGGAACCAGGCTATATAATCAGATATTTTCATGTTATCGTTTTTAAGCAGTAAACCGCTTTATTTTTTCAGCATGCTTCTCCGGATGAAGAAAGAAATAATTGGTCTCAAGCGTGCTCTCGTCTACAACACCAAAAGTGTGCAGTTTGCCATGGTCTAATGTGAAGCATTGGTAACCGAACTGCGACAAAAATGCAATAATGTCGTTAGGGTGATAATTGAACTTGGCTGTCCACTTTCTCAACATCTCAGAAAAAATGATCGGTAAATTTTCAGCTATTGTTTTTTCCGCCCCTTTAAATACCATCAACTCCGCTCCTTCCACGTCACACTTTATAAAATCAATTGTCAGTCTTTGTTCACGATTGTAATCATCGATTGTATTTACCTTGCAAGTGACTTCCTTAATGGTGTTGCTTCCGGAAACGTTTTTCATACTGGCGTTTGCTGATAATGCAGGATCATAGAAAAACGAAAATGAGCCCGGCTTATCTGAAAAACCAAAATCAAAAGAGTTTATATTGGATATATGGTTCAATGCAATATTCTTCACAAGCTGGTGGTATGTATCCGGTATCGGCTCAAATGAAAATATCTTTGCCTTCGGAAATCGTGACGCTATATGTATAGCATACCAGCCATAATTTCCACCAACATCGAAAATAGTAAAATCGTCATCCATTAAATTTACTTGCATCTGCAACTCCTCCTGCTCATACGAGCCAAAGTTGAGAGCATCAAATGGTGCCAGTCGTTTATCGTTTGAAGAACAAAACATCTTTACACCTGACGATCGAAAAGTCATTACAACTCCTTCATCATTCAGCTCTATTTTATCAATATCTGTCTGTTGAAGCAAAGCCGGATACTCAAATAACAGGGAATGCTTGTCAAACATCTTATCGATATATTCCCATTTGTTCAGCTTGCCTTCAGCAAATGTTTTTTTGATTTGCAATAAACTCACAGTTATTAATTTAATTTTAAAAACAAACTTAATCCAAGAAACTTAAAACGGTTCTCCGAAATCCTTCAGCTGCAGAGATGCCAGGAGACCAACCCAGTTTTTTCATCTTTGAAATATTGGGAGCGCTTCTGGATACTGTGCTCTTGGCATATACCTGCATATTGTCTTTATCCAATGTAACTTCTGTTTTTATGCCTAACTCTGGTTTGATATTTACCATCAGATTGGCAAGCTCGCGTATGCTATACTCTTCGTGTGGATTTCCTACATTATAAGCCTGTCCATTTTCACCATGCAACAAAACAAGCAGAAACGCTTTGGTAGCATCTTTCAGATAGCAGAAGGCACGTCTGGCAGATCCGTCACTCTTGAGAATGATATTCCTTCCATTCACCACGTTGCCTACAAAATCGGCAAAGACCCTTCCATCCTCTAATGACATACCCGGGCCATACGTATGAAAGGGTCGAACAATTTTAGCTTTTACACCATACTGATGAAACCAACTAATGCAAATGTTTTCTCCCATCCGTTTGCTTTCTGCATAGCACGATCTGACTTGCGTTGGATCCAAATATCCAAAAGTATGTTCTTCTATAGGAATTTGATTTTCAAGTACCTCACCATAAACTTCTGATGAGCTGAAGAATAGAAACGACTCTACATTTTTATTATATGCGAGCTTAACCAGATTGATTGTTCCCAGGACGTTGGCATTTAATGTGCCCACCGGATCTGTATTGAAATACTTCGGGCTTGCCTGGCTGGCAGCGTGAATGATGAAGTCTATATTTTGTTCCGTTTCAAAGACATCACATACATCGTGCTCTATAATAGAAAGAAATTTATACTGACGTAAATGAGAAAATCTCGCCAACGCCTTTTCTCCATTTCTGACAAGAGCAATTATTTTTACATTTAATCCAACGTTTTTGATATTAAGATACGACAAAGTTTCAACAATATAAGCCGGAAGAAATCCGCTGGCACCCGAAACAAGCACCGTCTTATTCCTGAATTTTTCCCAATCAGGAAAATCCGCTATCAAACTTTCAATATCTTCTTCTATAATACTATTCACAGCTATAATAAGCTATAATTTGGAATACGTCATAATTTGATCTCTCGTGAGTTCCCGAACGAGCTCCCTATTTTCGTAAAATGCTTTGTACCATTTTATAGTAAGCGCTACGGCTTCTAACGCATTCATTTTAGGTGCCCACTCTAATTCTGCCCTGGCTTTACTTATATCCAACTTCAGTAGCCCCGCTTCATGTCGCTGATCTGCCAATGTTGTTATTTCATATTCACCACCTGCCCATGACGAAATTGCCATTTTTACCATTTGTTCAACCGTAAGAGAATCATTCGATTCCGGGCCGAAATTATAGGCCTGACAAAATTGTAATGGCGTCTGAAAAAGTCGTGCCCCCAGAAGTAAATATCCCGATAGTGGTTCTAAAACATGCTGCCATGGTCTTACTGCATGAGGATTTCGAATAGATATTTTCTGACCTCGTCCTAAAGCCATCGCTATATCTGGCAATAGTCTGTTTTTCGCCCAATCTCCCCCTCCAATCACGTTACCGGCACGCGCTACGGCAATTGCTTTCTGATGAGTTTTAAAATTTCCAGTGTTAAAAAAGGAATTACGATAAGAATCAATAATCAATTCTGCACAAGCTTTACTGGCGCTGTATGGATCATAGCCTCCTAATCGATCCGTTTCCCGATAAGGATAAGTCCATTCATAATTATAGTAAACTTTATCGGTAGTAATAAGAATAACTGCACATGGCTTATCTAAAGCGCGCACGGCATCTAACACATTCGCAGTTCCGAGTGCATTTACTTCAAATGTATCTACCGGTACTTCATAAGACAAGCGCACAAGAGATTGAGCAGCGAAGTGAATTATGAAATCGGGCTGAAAAGAGTTAATGGACTGACGTAGCTTATCTTTGTCGCGAAGATCTCCTATTACTGAATCACATAATTTTTGCCCTTCTATCAGATTGAATAAATCATCTTCATTTTCGGGTGAAAGGGCGTAACCTTTAACTTCAGCACCCAGTATATGCAGCCACATCAATAACCAGGCACCCTTGAAACCGGTATGCCCCGTCAAGAAGACTTTTTTTCCTCTGTAAGCCTGCTCTATAATTTGTAAATGCCCTGTCATCTTACCATTTTTTCCAAGGTGCATTGCCAGATTCCCATAAAGCCTCAAGCTCCTGTTTGTCGCGAAGTGTATCCATAGGCTTCCAGAAACCACTGTGTTTGAATGCCATCATTTGATCGTTCTTTGCCAGGTTTTCCATAGGCTCTCTTTCAAATATAGTTTCATCACCTTTAATGTAATCAAACACCTCAGGCTGACAAACAAAAAAGCCACCGTTTATCCACGCTCCGTCTCCCTTCGGTTTTTCCATAAACGATTTCACCATATTATCCTCCGATAAATTCAAGGCTCCAAATCTTCCCGATGGCTGGACAGCAGTAACTGTCATCAGCCGCTTATGATCTTTGTGAAACCTGACGAGTGCATTGATATCAATCTCGCCGACACCATCTCCATATGTCAACATAAACGGTTTACCTTCTGTATACGGCTTAATTCTTTTAATTCGACCTCCTGTCATTGTTTCTGTACCGGTCTCAATTAATGTAACTTTCCAGGGCTCTGCAGAAGTGTTGTGTATTTGAGTTGTATTGTTGGTAAAGTCTATTGTTATATCAGACTCATGCCTGAAGTAATTCGCAAAATATTCTTTTATAAGATACCCCTTATAGCCGAGACACACTACGAATTCATTATAGCCATAAGACGAGTAAATTTTCATGATATGCCACAAAATAGGTTTGCCGCCTATTTCTACCATAGGTTTAGGCTTCAATACTGTTTCTTCACTTAAACGCGTACCCAGTCCTCCTGCCAATAATACTACTTTCATCGTAACCGTTAATTATAGATTTGATACTCGGCCTCCATAACAGCTCCCTTAATTGACCGTATAACACGATCTTTTAACCAAAAATCTGTTGACATTACAGATAGCTCCCCCGCATTTTCAATGACATCACAAAAATCTGAGGGAGATGTTGATGAATAAGATGAGAATAACTTAATAGAATATTCCCCCCCTCGCAACATTAAACGATGTATTACCAAATGAATTTCCCTTTTTCCATTTTTCACAATCGTCTTTTGCATCTCATCGGAGACAAAAAATGAAAGTTGCTGACCAAACTCGTTGCTAAACTCTATATTTATAATCAACAGGTCGGTATTAAAATCGGGAATTGAGCAATCGTATTCCAAAATTATTTTAAACGCTTGACCTGTAAACACTGAGGCTATATCCTCATTTTTAAGATTGGTAAATCTTATATCGGTAAATTTCAAATTTCCATTACCGATTCTGTCTGTTCTCTGTGCAAGCGGTATCTTCAAAGTTTCTTCGTTATGGAGGTATCTGGTTACTACATCTTCAATGGAAGACTTCATAACAACCGTACCGTTCTTCATAAAAACTCCATTTGTACACAACGACTTAATAGCACCCATGTTATGGCTTACAAACAAGACGGTTCGTCCCTGTCCCCGGCTCACGTCCTGCATTTTTCCCATTGCCTTTTTTTGAAACTCAGCATCTCCTACAGCCAAAACTTCGTCAACAATTAATATCTCCGGGTCGAGGTGTGCCGCTACTGCAAAAGCTAATCTTACATACATACCGCTGCTGTATCGCTTCACAGGTGTATCTATATATTTTTCAACTCCGGCGAAATCAACAATCTCATCAAATTTACTTTTGATCTCTCTTTTCGTCATTCCCAGAATTGCCCCATTAAGAAATATATTCTCTTTCCCGGTAAGTTCCGGATGAAAGCCTGTGCCCACTTCCAGCAGGCTGGCAATACGTCCTTTAATCTTTATATTCCCGGTTGTTGGTGAGGTAGTCCTGCTTAATATTTTCAACAGCGTGCTTTTGCCTGCTCCATTGCGCCCTACTATTCCCAATACTTCGCCCTGCATTACATCAAAAGACACGTCTCTGAGTGCCCAAACATATTCGCTGTCACCTTTTCGGGTTCTGTCATTTTCTTCACCAATTCTCAGGTAAGGATCTTCCTTACCTCGCATTTTATGCCATAACCGGTTAACATCATGCGCAAATGAACCTGTACCTATCTTCCCAAGTCTATATTGCTTGGATATATTCTCTATTCTTATTACTGCGCGGCTCATGGTCTTATAATTCAGACTGTATCAATAAAACTTTTCTCGATCTTATTAAACAAAATAACACCTATAAACAGTACTATCATCATAAAACCAAAACTGTAAAGTATATCTATATATGTAAAAGTACCCTTTCCAAATAAGGCATAACGAAAAGATTCAACAATGGGAGTCAGCGGGTTTAATCGCACTATCCAGCCAAAACCCTGCTGCTTTAAATAGGATAGCGGATAAACAATTGGTGTTCCATACATCAGCAGTTGAACAGCAAAAGTAAGCAGTACAGTAAAATCCCTATATTTAGTTGTCAGAGAAGAAACTATTATACCTAATCCCAATGTTATTCCGCCGATTAGCAACAAAATAAACGGAATAAGTAACCAGTTAAACGAAATGCTTATGGGATATCCGTTAAAAGAAAACCATATCATTGTTGTTATCAGAAGTAAAAACTGGATACCAAACTTTACCAGGTTCGAAATCAATATCGATAATGGTGTGACTATTCTTGGAAAATATACCTTGCCGAAAATATTAGCGTTACTAACAAAAGTATTTGAAATATTATTGAGACAGACCGAAAAATAATTCCAGAGAGTTACTCCTGAAAGGTAGAATACAATCGGATGGATACCATCTGTCGGCAACTTGGCAATGCGGGAAAAAACGATAAGAAACATTATACTGGTCAATATGGGTTGAATAAAATGCCAAACCGGACCGAGTATTGTTTGCTTATATAACGCTACAAAATCTCTCCTGACAAACAGGAGCATCAAGTCGCGATACCGCCAAATTTCGGCAAAGTCAATGTATAGAATACTTGACTTAGGCTTTATTTCCAAATCCCATTGTTCCTCGTTATCTGTCATTCTGATTCTCTATAGTAAACTCCAAGAAAAATATGTATGCGATTATCTACTCATGTTACTCATGATAATTGAGTACTCTGAATCCTCCCTGTCTCAGCAGGCTTTCACGCCTCATTAAAGACAGATCAGCATCTACCATCTCTTGCAATAGAGAGTTTACATCATGTTTTGGATTCCAGCCAAGTATTTGCTTTGCTTTACCGGGGTCACCCAGTAACAAGTCTACCTCTGTAGGGCGGAAATATCGCTCATCAATAGCAATCACCTCGTCTCCTACCTTAAGAGCGCAATCTTCCGCCACATTATGCAATTGGTCTACGATGCCAACTTCGTTTACTCCAGTTCCTTTAAAGGTGATAGAAATTCCTACGTGCGCAAACGAGCGTACCAGAAATTCACGCACCGATGTAGTAGCGCCTGTTGCGATCACGTAATCATCTGGTTTCTCCTGCTGCAAAATCAAATGCATCGCTTCGATATAATCTCGCGCATGCCCCCAATCTCTTTTAGCATCGAGATTACCCATGTATAGTTTTTGCTGCAATCCTAAAACAATACGGGCTACTCCCCTGGTAATTTTTCGCGACACAAACGTTTCTCCCCTCAACGGAGACTCATGATTGAATAATATACCATTACATGCATACATATCATATGCTTCACGATAGTTAACCGTTATCCAATATCCATAAAGTTTCGCTACAGCATAGGGAGAACGCGGATAGAAAGGTGTTGTTTCCCGCTGGGGTGTTTCTTGTACTTTACCATATAACTCAGATGTTGAAGCTTGGTAAATACGTGTCTTCTGCGTCAATCCAAGTAATCTTACAGCTTCCAATATACGAAGTGTACCTATAGCATCGGTATTGGCTACATATTCCGGCATGTCGAAACTCACCCGCACATGGCTCATCGCCCCAAGATTGTAAATTTCATCAGGCTGAATTTCCTGAATCAATCGTATAAGATTGGTGGAGTCTGTCAGATCACCAAAATGAAGCTTCATCCGGGCTCCCTTATCGTGTGGGTCCTGATAAATATGATCTATACGCGCGGTATTAAATAACGAAGAACGTCTTTTTAGACCGTGAACTTCATATCCTTTTGCAAGCAGATACTCCGCCAGATATGCGCCATCCTGCCCGGTTATACCGGTAATAAAAGCCTTTTTCATTTTACCTTGCTATATGCTAGTTGATTCTTTAAAAAGTCGCGATAAGTCTTTTCAATCCCTTCCTGAAGAGAGACTTTATGTTGAAAACCCAAAGCATGTAACCTCGAACTATCCATCAATTTTCGAGGGGTACCATCAGGTTTCGTTGTATCAAATACAATTTTTCCCTGGTAGCCAACGATCTTTGCGATAAGTTGAGCCAGATCAAAAATAGAAATCTCCTGGCCTGTACCTATATTGATCAGATCGGACTCCTCATAATGAAGCATGAGAAAATAACAGGCATCCGCCAGATCATCTGAAAACATGAATTCACGCAGCGGGCTTCCGGTGCCCCAAATTGTTACTTCTTCTCTTCCTTCTTCCCTGGCTTCGTGAAATCGTCTTAAGAGTGCCGGTAAAACATGCGAATTTTGAGGATGATAGTTATCTCCATAACCATACATATTGGTAGGCATAGCAGAGATAAACCGGCAGCCATGTTGCCGCATATAGGCCTGACATAGTTTAATGCCTGCTATTTTAGCGATCGCATAAGCCTCATTGGTTGGTTCTAAATATCCCGAAAGCAGGCTACTTTCCTGAATGGGCTGCGGAGCAAATTTCGGGTATATGCAGGATGATCCCAGAAATAAAAGTTTCTTTACACCCGTCTTATAGGATGCATGGATAACATTAGACTGGATCATTAAATTATCGTATAGAAAATCAGCCGGATACGTGTCGTTCGCCAGTATGCCGCCAACTTTTGCAGCGGCTAAAAAAACGTATTCCGGTCTTTCATTCTCAAAAAATCTATTCGTAGCAGCCGTATCACGAAGGTCAAGTTCTTTGCTGGTTGCACCTAAAATATTTGTATAACCATTCCGTTGTAAGCATCGCATTATAGCGGAACCAACCATCCCTCTATGACCTGCAATATATATTTTAGCACTTGATGGTATATTCATAACTTCATTGCTCCTTAATCTGAATAGTAACCATGATTATTACTTCTTCTTTTATTACCATAACCATAGTTATAGCCATAACCGTAACCATAGCCATAACCAGCTCCGTATCCGTATCCCATCCCCGACTTCCTCAGATCGTTGAATAAAATACTTATGTTTGCCAGTTTACCTGAACTGTAATGTTCATCTAACGCCTGCACTGCTGCACGTGGAGTATAGTCCTGGCGAACAACATATATGGTATGATCAGCATACCTTGATAGCATGAAGGCGTCAGCTACATAGGATAAGGGAGGAGTGTCTACAATAATAAAATCAAATGTACTTCTCAGGTCAGTGATTAATTTATCCATTGAGGGACGAAGTAGCAATTCACTGGGGTTGGGAGGCATTGGTCCTCCGGCAATCAGAAACAGATTGTCAATTTTGGTTTGTTGAATAACTGCATTCAGTTCCGCCATTCCCGACAGGTATTGGCTTAACCCTACATCATTACTTAAAGCAAGATCATCGAACAGTTTTGGCCTGCGCAAATCAGCTCCAACAATAACAGTCTTCTTACCCGCCATGGCTAGTACACATGCAAGATTCAACGTGGTAAACGTTTTCCCTTCACCGGGAATCGAAGACGTAACCATAAAAAGCAAATTGTTCCGGTTGCCTGTAAAATAATTCAGATTCGAGCGGAGGGCGCGGAACGACTCAGCCATACTGGAACGCGGCTTACTATAAACAATAAGATTATTATCACCAGGATTATGACCAATGCCTCCGATAACAGGCACTTGTGTATTCTTTTCAATATCTTCTTTTGATTGTACCCGATCATTTAATAGTTCGGCAACCACAAATCCGCCCAGAGGAAGTATAAGTCCAATGGCCAGCATGATCATATAATTCTGATCTTCCTTTGGAGATACCGGTCCTCCGGCGAGCGGATGATTCACCACGACTATATCTGAAGTAGTCGATGCTTTTGATAACCCTGCTTCAGTTCTCTTTTGCAAGAGAAAGAGGTATAGATTTTCTCTCAGTCCATAACTACGTTTAATATCTGCAAATTCGCGTTCAGAACTTGGCAGCTTGGAAAGCTGCTCGTACACAATTTTAATCTGGTCTTCTATAAACTTAATATTTATAGTCTCGGTTTTGCGAGTATTATCAATTGTTTTAAGTATGTCTGCTTTTACTTGTTCTATTATAATAAGTTGTTCTTTGTAGAGTGGATTCTCTTCTCTTCGGGGTACTCCCTGGTAACTACTTATTTTTGCTTTTGTCTCAATTAACTTAGTAATCAACTCGGAGATGATTTGATCATTTATTCCCACGCTGGTTGGAGTAAATATACCCTCGTACTGCTGATTCGTGAGTAAGGTGACTACGTATTTATAATAGTTTTCCTTTAACCGAAATTGGAACTTCTGTTCCTCCAGCTCCTGAAGTTTTAAGTACAGCCTGCTTGTTTCAGCGTCCATGGCTGTAATTATATTCCTGTTCTTAAAATTTTCAATTTTATCCTCAAGCAGATTGAGGGAGTCGCCCATTACGGCTAATTGCTGATCCAGAAACCTGATCGCCATGGTGGCTACCTTATTTTTTTTCTCAACGTCATACTCCTGGTACTTTTCTATGAATTTGTTGAGAAATACTATTTCCTTCTGTGGCACAGATCCCTTCACTTCTAAATTGACAACCGAAGCTCCTGCCTGGACATATGCTGCAGACAATCTGGTTGAGTAACTTCTCGCCAAAGAAAAAGGGTCATTAAATCTAACCAGCAAAGTAGTGTTAACAAGATTTCTGAGTTTCTCTTTATTGTTGACACTTAATAATATACTGTATCCATTTATGCGTACAGTATCGCCAAATTTCAAATTGTCAAACTTTTTAATGCTTGATTTAGGATCATTAAAAAGCAACTCTAGCTTATATGTATCTGTACTTTGAATCGTTAGATTTATCGATCTGCCGTATGGCATATGGGAGCCCTGAAGTATCTTAAATTTAATCGGGAAATCAAGTTCATAGTATTCCGTTGTTTTAATGCTCCCTTCCTTAAAGTAAGAAACATCGAAATTGAGTTCTTCAATTACATTTTGAAGCAACGGATAAGACTTCATAATGAACAACTCATTTGAGAAATTCCGGGTTGGGTTTATCAGCTCATTCTTATACAGGAATTTAGATCCCGCATTCTCTGCATTTTCCAATATTATAATAGATGCACGAATCGGATAAATTCGTGTGCTATAGCGATTCACTAAATAGGCGACTACACTTGCTGCTACTACTGACAATAAAATGATATACCAATATCGTATGGCTCTGGCGAGCACTCTTTTAAAATTAAGATCAATCCCTGCTTTTTTAGGGGCGTCCATCCCTATTGAAGGTGATTGCTCAAAAATCTGTTCCTGATTCAAGGTTATCGGGTGCTAAGGTTTACAATAAAGAGTATAGTAGATATCGTTGCTGTGATCAAAGCCAGGTTTGAAGCAAAATATTTCTTGAACGGTCTTTGACGTAACGGAGGCACTATTATAACATCGTTCTGTTGAACATAATAAAACGGAGACTCAATATAGTCTTCCTTCAAAAGATCAACATAAAATATTTTCGATTCACTTCCCGATTGCCTTACTACCTTAACGTAGCTCCTGTCTGCAAGCTCCGTTAGTCCACCGGCAAGGCCAATGGCTTCCATCATTGTAAGCCGTGTATTACCGGATACAATGGTACTTTCAGAATTAACTTCCCCAAGAACAGTATATCTGAAATTCAAGAGTCGTACTCTGACCACAACATCGCGCAAAAATTCAGATGCAATTTTCTTGATGGAGTCTTGAGCTTGAAAAACGGTAAGACCTGAAACTTTTATTTTTCCAACAACGGGATATTCAATGTGTCCATTCGCATCCACTATAATACCTGCTAAAGCAGAGCTGGAAAGGCTTGTCCCCCCGGCTGCTCGCGGCATTGCCTTTGAAAAAAAATCATAGTCTTCACCAGTAAGACTTTGAAACTGTATGTTAAGATTATCCAGAGGCTGAATACGATATTCTTGTATCTGCATTGCATGAGATCTTAATATCGTATCACGAGGCGTCTCTTTTCTTTTTTTCAAATCTTCCTTCTGCAGGTAAACCAGTTTTCTGTTGGGAACACAGGCGCCTAAAGTGAGGATCAATACGCCTAAGACCAGCCAAATTCGATTCATTTATTAATGTTATTACCGTATTTTAAGGGGTAAATATACAGTTATTCACCTATTTTCAACTCCGGTTCAACTACTGATTTAACATTCTGTCTATGGTTAAACTCATCTCCCCGAATAACGACAAACGGGTGTCACCTCGCCTCACGCGAGCTGACTTTCCTGGCAGAAATGCTGAGATAATCCCAGCAACATTCAATCTACGTAGGCAGAAAAGGTAAGGCGTTGTACGGGGTTTCTGGGGTCGTTGGAATAGACCGTCACGGCTTTCTGCTGTGTACCCTTACGATCCTGAGGCTTGAAGTTGATCTTGATGGTGCTGCTCTCCCCTGGTTTCAATGTTGGTTTTGTTGCTGAAGCCGTTACGCAGCTGCAGTTACCCTGAAGTGACCGTATGGTTAAATCTTTTTTACCGCTGTTGGTTACCGTCACTTCGCGCGTTGCACCAGAAGCTGAAACAGTACCAAAGTCCAGAGAAGTTATGCCTAATCGCAATTGTGGGGCTTTGGCAAGCTCTTCCGGCTTCAATGGCTCGAAGTAATCTTCCAATGTGGCGTATACTGAGAATGATTTCACCGGATTGATCTCATCATCGGTTTGAATCTCTACATTGTCTGACTGAAAACCATACGCTCCTTTCAGCTTGCCGTTATAGCTGATCTTTACATTGCCTTTGGCACCAGGAGCCAGCGTCTTGGGTGTAACATCTACTTTGATGTAAGACGGGCCCGTAAACTTGCCGCTATAGGTTACGGGTTTGCTGCCACTGTTGAGGATCTGAAAATCGCGCGATGTAAATTCATCTTTGCGGTATACTTTACCAAGATTGAAAGACCCAGTCTTTAATCGCCAGCTTCCGTTCATGGCTTGAAAATCGGAAGGTTCTGATGAGCCCGCAGCATTTACTTGTCCTTTGATCTGGAGCACTAAAGGTGTGGCATCAAGATCGGTTGTTACGGTAAGTGTTTTATTGAAGAACCCTGGGCGTCCTTTCGGATTGAAGCTGGCCTGTATGTAGCCTGTCTTGCCTGGTGCTACAGGATCTTTAGACCATCCGGGCGTAGTACATCCACAAGATGCCTGTACATTCATGATCTTGATTGGACGATTGGTTCCATTCGTAAACACAAACTCATGTGTAACCGGACCGTCATCTTCCGCTACGGTTCCAAAATCAAAAATCTCTTCCTTGAATTGCAGCGGTTTGGATTGCTGTGCCTGAGCATTCCAACCCGCTACTATAAACATTAAAACAAACAGCCTTTTCATAATTCTATACTTTTAATGCTGACGAATCAGACGTTGTGTTCTTTCAATACTTTGCCGATAGTTATTCGTGGTAGTTCAATACTTTAAAACCGCCCTGGCGCAGTAAGCTATCCTTCCGCATTAGCGTGAGATCGGCGTCTACCATTTCTTTAAGGAGTGTATTCACATCGTACTTTGGTTTCCATCCCAATATCGTTTTTGCTTTGGTGGGATCACCCAGTAACAAATCCACCTCCGTTGGTCTGAAATAGCGCTCATCAATGGCCACTACTTCGGCTCCCGGCTTCAGTGTAAAATCGTCAGCAGGATCTTTAACCTGATCAACGATGCCTACTTCGTTAACACCTTTTCCTTTGAACACCAGTGTAACCCCTACGTGCTCAAACGCCTTCACCAGAAAATCGCGAACGGAAGTGGTAGCTCCGGTGGCAATCACATAATCCTGCGCAACGGGTTGTTGCAGAATGAGGTGCATGGCTTCAATATAATCACGTGCATGCCCCCAATCGCGCTTGGCTTCCAGGTTACCCATGTATAATTTCTGTTGCAGCCCCAACATAATGCGTGCTACACCCCGTGTAATTTTACGCGACACAAAAGTTTCACCGCGCAAGGGCGACTCATGATTGAAGAGTATACCATTGCATGCATACATGTTATACGCTTCACGATAATTTACTGTAATCCAGTATCCGTAAAGCTTTGCTACTGCATAAGGAGATCGCGGGTAAAAAGGTGTGCGCTCACTCTGTGGAGTTTCCTGCACTTTTCCGTAAAGCTCTGAAGTGGAAGCCTGGTATATGCGGGTCTTTTGAGATAATCCTAACAAACGCACAGCCTCCAGAATGCGAAGGGTGCCAATGGCATCGGTGTTGGCTACATACTCCGGCATATCGAAGCTCACACGCACGTGGCTCATCGCTCCGAGGTTGTAGATCTCATCCGGTTGAATCTCCTGTATGAGACGAATCAGGTTCGTTGAATCCGTCAGGTCTCCGAAATGTAGTTTCATACGGGCGCCTTTGTCATGAGGATCCTGGTATATATGATCAATGCGATCGGTATTGAAGAGTGACGATCGTCTTTTCAATCCATGCACCTCGTATCCTTTTTCCAGTAAATACTCTGCGAGGTAGGCTCCATCCTGTCCGGTGATACCCGTAATAAATGCTTTTTTCATTTAACTGCTTAAAAATAAATTGTTTTATACCTGACCCGTTTCCGAAGGCATTCGTTGTAAACGTGCCCTTAAATTATCGGAAACAGAAATTTCAATTCAATACTTCGTCACTATACTGCCTGACTATATATACTTTGCCTGGCCAGAAAATCCTGATAGGTTTTCTCAATGCCTTCGCGCAGCGATGTCTTATGCTTGAAGCCGAGCTGATGTAGCTTCGAACTATCCATCAGTTTTCTGGGTGTTCCATCGGGCTTGGTTGAATCAAATGCAATTTTTCCGGTATAGCCCGTTACTTTTCCAATGATCGTTGCCAGTTCCAGAATAGAAACTTCTTCACCCGTCCCCACATTTATCAGGTCAGGTAGATCGTAATTCGTCATCAGGAAATAGCATGCCTCTGCCAGGTCGTCAGAGAACATAAACTCACGCAATGGTCTGCCAGATCCCCAGATCGTAACTTCCGGTTTTCCGTCCACTTTTGCTTCGTGAAAACGCCTTAGCAACGCGGGCAACACGTGAGAGTTTTGAGGATGGTAGTTATCGCCATAGCCATACATGTTGGTAGGCATGGCGGAGATAAAGTGAGCACCGTATTGCTTGTGATATGCCTGGCATAATTTGATACCTGCAATCTTGGCAATCGCGTATGCTTCGTTAGTCGGTTCTAATTCTCCTGTTAAAAGACTGTCTTCACGAATAGGCTGCCCGGCAAACTTGGGATAAATACAAGATGACCCGAGAAACAGCAGCTTCTTCACACCGTTTTGGTAGGCAGCATGAATAACATTGTTCTGAATCATCAGATTATCATACAAAAACTCAACGGGATATGTATTGTTGGCGAGTATACCTCCTACTTTGGCTGCCGCCAGAAAAACGTATTCAGGTTGCTCGCGTTCAAAAAAACGATTCACCTGGTCAGCCTGGCGAAGGTCCAGCTCTTTGCTGGAAGCAGATACTATGTTTGAATGTCCATTCTTTTCAAGACAACGCACAATAGCAGAGCCCACCATGCCACGATGACCAGCCACATAAACTTTGGATGATTTGATCATAAATCAGTTTTCCGCCCCCAATTTAAAACTAATTCAGTTCTGCATTATTTTATTTTCTTTGCAACCATTATGGCAAGAATTCTGACAGGTATACAAAGCAGTGGGCGCCCACATTTGGGTAATTTATTGGGAGCGATCATTCCCGCGATTGAGCTTTCTAAAAAGCCGGGCAATGAATCTTTCTTTTTCATTGCTGATCTTCATTCACTTACAACCATTAAAGATGCTGCCACCCGCACGAACAATGTGCGCGCGGTGACTGCAGCATGGCTGGCTTTTGGTTTTGATGTAGAGAAAAACTACCTCTATCGTCAGTCGCGCATTCCGGAAGTGTGTGAACTTGCATGGTATCTGAATTGCTTCACGCCATTTCCGATGCTGGCGAACGCTCACTCTTTTAAGGATAAGTCTGAGAAACTGGCGGATGTAAATGCAGGGCTTTTTACTTACCCTGTATTGATGACTGCCGATATTATATTGTATGATGCACAGTTCGTACCGGTAGGCAAAGACCAGCGCCAACACGTGGAGATGGCGCGCGATATCGCTACATCTTTCAATAATTTTTATGGAGAAACGTTCGTCATTCCCGAAGCCAGGATCGAAGAGCAGGTAATGACGATTCCTGGTACCAACGGACAAAAGATGAGCAAGTCTTATGGCAACATTGTAGATATATTTCTACCTGAAAAAGAATTGCTCAAGCAAATCAAATCCATCGTAAGCGACAGCACGCCACTGGAAGCCCCCAAAAACCCGGACACGGATAACACATTCCAGCTCTACAACCTGTTAGCGAGTGCGGAACAAAAAGAAGCGTTGAGAAGTAAATACCTGGCAGGTAATTTTGGCTACGGTCATGCCAAGCAAGAGCTGTTTGAACTGATCATCCAGAAATTCAGCAAAGAGCGCGAGGCCTTCAATTTCTACATGAACAACCTCGATGAACTCGATAAGAAACTAGAGCAGGGAGAAGCCAGAGCCAGAGTCATCGCCCACGAAGTGCTGCACCGAGTGAGAGCGAAGCTTGGATTTTGAGTGTTCAGGTGTTGAAGTGTTGGTGTGTTGACGTTAGCCTTAACTCCAGCACTTCAATACCTGAACACTTCAACACTTATTTTGCAGTCCACACAACCTCTTTTTTATCCTTGCCAATGGTAAGGGTGAGGCGTGTAGGGTTGGTTTCGAGTAAAAGTTTGGTATCTTTTCCTGCGTATTTGTCGGTTTCTACGGGTATGCCTTTTCCGAGGTAAGCGATTGGCATCAATACATCATTGTCGGGGCACAATTCATCGTGTACATCCTGCAGGGCATCTTCCAGGTATTCGCCATACTCTGACTGAAAATCATCTTCGAGATCGTGCAACTGCTCTTCGAGATCATCGTACTTCGGGTTGTTGTAATCTATCTTCTCCAGTTCATTTCTTTTTTTAACGATTTCCTGGAGCGCTTTATCGAGTGCCTGAATGTCCACCATGTTTTGAATTTTACCCCAAAGATTAAAGAAATCATTGAATTTGAAAATAGGAAGCAGCTTTCGAAGGAACGACACCTGAAAATTTCCCCTATATTATTTTGTGGTATCTCCCGCCAGGGCAAGATGCAGCCAATAAAAATTTCTCAAATCATGTTTTGCCGAATCTCCTTTGCATCACTTCCATCCTCTGGTTTGATGGCGTAATTTCACCACAGAAGAAAATCATTCTTCACAACGTTTTTCATCTATAAATCTTTGAGACCATGAATACAGATTTTCTGCCTATCAATGGCACCGACCACATTGAGTTCTATGTTGGCAACGCCCGACAGTCAGCATTATATTATCAGCATTGCCTTGGTTTTGAACTGGTAGCTTATGCAGGCCCTGAAACGGGTATGCGTGACCGCGCTTCGTATGTGCTACAGCAAAACAAGATCAGGTTTGTGCTCACTACATCGCTGCAGCCGAACACACCAATAGCGGAACATGTTGCCAAACATGGTGATGGTGTAAAAGTGCTGGCGCTTTGGGTAGACGATGCACGCAAATCGTTTTATGAAACTACCTCGCGGGGAGCTATTGCCGCACAGGAACCAACCGTATTGAAAGATGAACAAGGTGAAGCCGTAATAGCTTCCATTAAAACCTATGGCGATACCATTCACACATTTGTGGAGCGCAGGAATTACAAAGGACCTTTTCTTCCCGGCTATAAGGCCCGCAAGAGTTCTTTAGCCCCCTCACCCATTGGCATGAAATACATAGACCACTGCGTAGGAAATGTAGAACTGGGAAAAATGAATGAGTGGGTAGGATTCTATGAACGCGTAATGGGCTTTAGTCTCCTTGTAACATTCGATGATAGTGATATCTCTACCGAATACAGTGCGCTGATGTCGAAGGTGGTATCGAATGGTAACGGATATATCAAGTTCCCCATCAACGAACCGGCCGAGGGCAAAAAGAAATCACAGATCGAAGAGTATCTCGACTTTTACCATGGACCGGGCGTGCAACACATTGCTATAGCCACAGACGATATTATTGAAACGGTGAGTCAGCTTCGTAAACGCGGTGTGGAATTTCTCTATGTTCCGGAGACTTACTATGAAGATGTACTCGATCGTGTGGGTACGATCAACGAAGATCTGAAAGAACTGAAAAAGCACAACATCCTGATCGACCGCGATGAGGAAGGCTACCTGTTGCAAATCTTCACCAAGCCGGTGCAAGACCGCCCCACCCTTTTCTTTGAGATTATTGAACGTAATGGTGCGAAGTCATTCGGCAAAGGAAACTTCAAGGCGCTGTTTGAATCGATCGAACGCGAGCAGGCACTGAGAGGAAACCTTTAGAAAGGCAGAAAGCTTAACGTATAAAGATGAAAGCTCCGTTGCCTCCACACTTTATAACTTTAAGCTTTTTACTTTAAGCTTTAAGCCTTAAGCTTACTCAAGCAGTACGCTTCTGTATTTCTTCGGATCCTGCAATGCTTTTGCGGCACCTTTGCTTACAGAGTGCAGGGCTTCATCATCAATATGAACGGGTAATTTTATACGATCTTCAAAGCGCTCGCGCAAGCCGCGCAGGTATGCATTGCCACCGGTGATGTGAATTCCGTTCTGGTATATATCGGCTGCCAGTTCGGGAGGGCATGTCTCGAGTGTTTGTATCACCGCATGCTCAATGGCATTGATCGATTTATCGAGGATGCGCACCACTTCCGTGTGATCAATTTTGCGAGTAACCGGTATACCTTCTATCAGGTCTTTACCGCGAACCATGATCGGATCCGGGATATCTTTAATAGAGTCTGTTACCGCTCCTATTTTTATTTTTACCTGTTCTGCCGTCTTCAGACCAATGGCCATATTGTAGGCCCTGCGAAAGTGATCCTGAATCTCTTCGTCAAATGAATCGCCTGCAACCTTTACTGACTGAAAGGCTGCAATGCCGGAGAGTGAGGTGATCACGATCTCGGTAATGCCTCCGCCAATATCGATGATCATTTTACCATTCGGCTCCTGAATATTCAATCCCATACCCATAGCTGCAGCCAAAGGTTCAAATATCAAATAGGTATGTTTTGCATTGAACTGATCCAGTGCATCGCGCAAAGCTCTTCTTTCAACTTCTGTTGTAGCGAAGGGTATACCGGAGATGATATATTCATATCCACCCAGGAAAGATTTATCCCGGGTTACCTGGCGAACCATCTCATGGATCATGCGACTGGCTGAATCATAATCAGCAATCACACCACCCCGTAGTGGCTTTACAGGCTTAAGGTCATCATGATTTTTCTCAAACATGTTGTAGGCCTTCTCACCTACTGCCTTTACGCGGTTGCTCTCTGTTTCAAATACAATGTAAGAGGGCTGAGCCACTAATAAGTTATTCTTATCACGCACCAGCGTGTTGTTGTTACCCAGATCAATTGCCAGGCTTCTGTTTCTAAAAAAGTTGAAGTTCATCATCACAAAAAAATTATTCCGCTCGTAATCACTATTCCCCAGAAATCCATCGAGACTTTAAAGAGCGATCAAATATCGTAACTTCCAAAAGTCTAACCAATCAAAAGTACCTTATGTCGAATGAATCAACAAAATCACGCAGAAGCTTTCTCAAGAAAGCAATCGGTACAGCGATCATCACCGGAACAGCTCCGTCCTTGTTGGGTAAATCATCGTCTGGAAAAATTATTGAACTTCAACACACCAAACTCCCCGCACGAACTTATGCTGCGAATGATCGGGTAAATGTAGCCGTGATTGGTATGGGAATAATGGGCTTTAGCAACGCAGAAACAACGGTACAGATACCCGGCGTTAAACTGGTAGGAGTTTGCGACCTGTATACAGGCAGGCTGGACCACGCCAAAGAGATCTATGGCAAAGAACTTTTCACCACCAAAAATTATAAAGAATTGCTCGATCGTAAAGATATTGATGCTGTAATTGTGGCAACATCTGACCATTGGCACGACCGGATTACCATTGAAGCACTAAACAAAGGCAAGCATGTTTATTGCGAAAAACCAATGGTTCACAAGCTGGAAGAAGGCGCAGAGGTAATTGCTGCACAAAAGAAGACAGGTAAAGTAGTGCAGATCGGAAGTCAGCGCGTAAGCTCTATCGTAACATTAAAAGCACAGGAAGTTTTTGAATCGAACGTTATAGGCGACCTGGTAATGGTAGAAGCCTTTATGGACCGACACAGCTCGAATGGTGCCTGGCAATATGCGATTCCTACCGATGCCAAAGCCGGCACAGTGGATTGGGATAGTTTTGTAGGCGATGCACCTAAAGTAGCGTATGACCCCGTGCGCTTTTTCCGCTGGCGCAATTACCAGGATTACGGCACCGGTATAGCAGGCGACCTTTTTGTACACCTCTTCTCTGCATTGCATACCATTACCAGTTCAAAAGGTCCCAACCGTATCTATGCCTCAGGCGGACTTCGCTATTGGAAAGATGGTCGCGATGTTCCGGATGTGATTACCGGTATATATGACTATCCGGAAACCAAACAACACGCAGCCTTCAACCTGCAGACACGTGTAAATTTTGTAGATGGCAGTGAAAGTGGTGAACACATCAGGCTTGTGGGTACTGATGGCGTAATAACATTGGGATGGGGCGCTGTAAAAGTTGAACGTCATAAATTATCGAGCACACCCACGTATGGTGGCTGGGACTCTTTCGAAACGTTTACTGAGGCACAACAGAATGAGTATAAGAAATGGTATGAGGCAACGTATCCCCCAACAAAGCCGGTAATGATTGAGCCTGACGTGGAGTATAAAGCACCTCAGCACTACGATGCGAATTACGATCATCACCAAAACTTCTACGCAGGTATCCGCGAAGGCAAGGCTATAAAAGAAGATGCACTCTTCGGCATGCGTGCTGCCGGCCCGGCACTGGCGAGCAACAAGAGTTACTTTGAGAAGAGAATTATTAACTGGGATCCGGAAACTGCTTCATTGGTAAAATAGGTTACCGTTAACCGTTACAGGTTAATCGTTATTCGAAGAGCTTATTAACGATTAACCTGTAACGGTTAACGGTAATTCGCTAATCTATATATACCCCAATAATCATTAGAGGCAACAATTAAACAACTAACGTGTAACTGCTAACGAATAACGGTTATCTATTTTTAATTCTACCCGACACCTGCGATCTTACGGGCAAATACATAATTCCACAAAACCATGAAGAAACTATCTGCCCTGGTGATGCTGGCTGCACAACTGATGCTGCTGGCTTGTTCATCGCCACCTAAAAATGAAGCACAGGAAACGCAGCCTGCACTGGATAGCCTGTTGCAACAATATCATGAGGAACATCTGAAGTTGTTTCCCATCGAGGCTACGATGGCGGGCGATAACCGCTATAATGATTTGCTTCCGAATAACTTCTCGCAAGCGTATCGCAGCGAGCTTCAGAAATTTTTTACACACTATCGCGATCAGCTCACTTCGTACGACAGAACCAAATTATCGGGCGAAGACCAGGTAAGTTACGATATACTTTTGTGGGAATGTAACATAGCATTGGAGGGCCTGAAGTTTAAGGATTACCTCACGCCTGTCAATCAGTTCTGGTCAATGCATTTGCTGATCGGGCAACTGGCGAGTGGCAGCAGCCTGCAGCCTTTCAAGACGGTAACCGATTACGATAACTGGCTGAAGCGCCTCGATGCGTATGTAGTTATGACCGATACTGCAATTGCCAATATGAAGAAAGGGATGGCTACCGGATACGTGATTCCACAAGTGCTGGCGGAGAAAGTTGTACCTCAATTGTCTGATCTTGATCACGGTCCGGTAAAAGAGCACCTCTTCTACAACCCGGTGAAAATGTTTCCGAATGATTTTTCTGCAGAGGATAAAACCCGCCTCACCCAGGCATATGAAGATGTTATCCAGACGAAAATTATACCGATCCATAAAAAACTTAACGACTTCCTGAAAAAGGAATATATACCTGCATGTCGCGCAACAGCGGGTATATCGGCA
This sequence comes from Ohtaekwangia sp., assembly GCF_036786105.1. Lineage (NCBI taxonomy): Bacteria > Pseudomonadati > Bacteroidota > Cytophagia > Cytophagales > Fulvivirgaceae > Ohtaekwangia > Ohtaekwangia sp. Next base: position 74,937 of record NZ_DAIQRQ010000013.1, on the reverse strand, counting down.
TTGCCGGATGGAAAAGAATACTATGGCTACCTGATCAAGCTATATACCACTACGGATAAATCGGCTGATGAAATCTTTGCGCTGGGCAAGAGCGAAGTAGATCGCATTACGAAAGAAATGGAAGCGGTAAAAGAACAGGTTGGGTTCAAGGGCGACCTGAAGGCATTCTTTGCACACCTCCGCACCAAAAAAGAATTGATGCCGTTCACGAAGCCTGAGCAAGTGCTGGCTAATTTCGAAGCGATACACGAGCGCATGAAACCAAACCTGGCGAAGTTGTTCAACAAAACTCCGAAGACACCTTTCGAAATAAAGCGCACCGAAGCATTCCGCGAAGCATCGGCCAGTGCCGAGTATAATCCCGGTTCACAGGACGGAACACGCCCGGGAGTATTCTATGTGCCTATACCGGATGTTAAAAAATACAACATGCTTTCAGACGAAGACCTCTTCCTGCACGAAGCTATACCGGGCCACCACTACCAGATATCATTGCAGCAGGAAAATACAAGTCTGCCGGCTTTCCGCAGAATACTGAGCTATAGCTCGTATGCCGAAGGATGGGCACTCTATACCGAATCGCTCGGCAAGGAACTTGGATTGTATACTGATCCCTATCAATACTTCGGAATGTTAAGCGCAGAGATGCACCGTGCTATACGCCTTGTAGTAGATGCCGGTATACATACGCAAGGCTGGTCACGCGAGCAGGCAATTAAATACTCGATGGATCACGAAGCGGAAACGGAAGATGGGATTATCTCCGAGATTGAGCGCTATATGGCTATACCTGGACAGGCACTGTCTTACAAAATAGGCCAGTTAAAAATACGCGAGCTGCGCACGCATGCTGAACAGGAACTCGGTGATAAATTCAACATTGCTCTATTCCACGACCAGGTGCTTGACTCGGGCTGCATGCCTCTGAAAGTACTGGAAGACAAAATCAATCACTGGATTGAAGAAATGAAAAAACCGTAGTAAAGAGCTTCGGCTGCCAGCTACCAGTTAACTAGCGGTGTGAGGTTATGGGATTTGAGTGTGTGAATTGCTGAAAGTAATTCACCACTCATCACAGCCCACAAACAAGCCTGGCTAGCCAGAACCTAGTTGCCCTTCCTCTCGCGGCTAATGGCTGGCAGCTCACAGCTACACTTTAAATCGCGTGCTCTGTAAGTTCTCATATTGCCCGATGGGCAAACGGATGGTAAATCGCGATCCTTTATCCAGATTTGTTTCGAGTGCAATGGTACCGTGTAGTTTCCCGATTGCTTTCCGCACAATATATAGCCCCAGGCCATTTCCTTTGCTGCGGTCGCTGCCGCGGAAGTACATTTCGAAAACACGATCCTGGTATTCTGTCTGAATGCCTTGCCCGTTATCTTCCAGTATCATAACACATTCTTCTTTTTCCTGGTATACCTGAAATTTTATATAGGGGTCCACCGGTGTACTGAAGGTTATGGAATTTTCAATCATGTTCTCGAAAACAATGCGTATCATGGCAGGGTACGACACGAGTGGTTCAAGCATCTTTACTTCACAATAGGTTTTCATGCCTTTTTCCTCCAGTTCTTCGCGGAAGTCTTCACATACATTCAAAAATATTTCTTCGATCAATACTTCTTTATATACCAGTTGCTGCGCTCCTACATCACTGATAGATTGTAGTTTGATAAGCATCTTATCCAGGCTTCGCGCGGTTTCGCGAACTTTATCGAACAGATCAAGTGCTGTTTGATCTTTGATCGTTACTTTGGCCACTTCGGCCAGGCCCATAAAAGTGGTGAGTGGCCTGCGGAAGTCGTGAGACGACCGGTAAAAAAATGTATCAAGTTCTTTATAGGCTTCGTTTAGTTGTGCAGTACGCTTGCTCACCGCATCATCGAGATCATGGTTGATGGCGATGATCATTTCATTCGTTTCACGCAACTCTTCTGACTGTGCCTGGATTTCCTCGGTTTTCTCTATAAGCTCTTCATTAAGTTTAACAAGCCGCTGATTGTTTTCCGTAAGTTCTTCCGATTGTGCCTGGATTTCTTCCTTCTGTTCCGAAATCTCACGGTTCGCCTTTCTGATCTGTTTGTTATATTGATACGTAATTAATGCCAGCGATGAAATAAGCACGGAGCCAACAATGGCAAACAGGATTACTGTGTTCTGCAGATTGATTTTTGATTCCTGTATTCGTATCTGATTATCCTGCAACTGCTTTTGTTGATTCAACAGCGTAATCTCCTGGTTCTTTCGCTGCACCTGGTATAACGCCTCCAGCTCAGCCAATCGTCCGGAGCTGTTTTCGCTGTATATACTATCCTTTAGCTGTGTATACCGTTGATGCGTTGCCAAGGCTTTGCGGATATCGCCCGTTGCTTCGTAGTATTTGGACCAGAACAAATTATTATTCATCAGCAGGTTTTTGGAGTGGAGTTCTTCGCCAATGCTTTGTGCACGCAGTAAATATTTGTGAGCCTCTGCATATTGCCGGGTTTTTATATACAGGTTTCCAATGGTATTGTATGATACACCGAGCGCGAATTTATTCCCGATCTGTTCGTCAATTACCAGCGCTTCCAATTGGTAACGCAGTGCTTCGGCATCGTTGTTACGTGCTTCATACACCAGGCCGATGCTAAACAGGCTTGCAGAGATTCCTTCACGATGCCCGATTTTTCGGCGTATGCTTAATGATTGCTGCAAATTCTTCAGCGACTTATCGTATTGCTTCTCCTGCAGGTATATCATTCCCAATACATTATAACAGCTGGACAAGCCATATTCATCGTGTATCTCTTCGCGAAGTTTCAGCGAACGATCCAGGTATTCGTGCGCTACTTCAAAATTTACCTGATTCTTATAGATCCAGGCTATATTGCTCAACGCACGGGCTGATTCATACTTATCCTTCAGCCGCTCGGCTATTCGAAGGGCCTCAAAGAAATATTTCAGGGCAAGGTCATTTTGCGCCAGTTGCTCATATACTTTGCCAATGCTATAGTATACTTCCTGATTTGTAGCCGGGGTGTTCGTCTTCTCCAGCATTTTTAGCGCAGAAAAAAAGTGTTCGAGGGCAGCAGTATACTCGCCGGCATCGAACTTCACCTGCCCCTCGCCTATCTGACAATGCAACTGCAGAAATTCATCGTTCAACGCATGGGCCAGCGCGCAAGCCTGCACTACGTATTCGTCAGCCTGCTTATAATGAGTCATGCTCTTGCTTACTTTGGCTAACTGAAACCACGTATCGGCTACATTGTATCGGTCGCCTTTTTCCTGGTATAGTCGCAGTGCCTTCATCAATGCATCGTATGCCTGTGCATTTTTCCATTGAAGTATATAAAGCTTGGCCTGCGATTTATAAGTAATAGCCAGGTAATTCCGGGAATGCACTTGCCGTAGCACGGTAAGCGCACGTGTATAGAAGAGATCAGCAGAATCGTATTTGGCAATGGTGCGATATAAATTACCGATCATGCAATAGCCATAGCCCAGCAGATCGTCCATCGGCATCTTCAGGTCAATGGCTTGCCTGAATTGCACCAGACTTTTTCCATACTCACCTATACTCTGGAAATAGTAACCTTTCAGAATCAATGCATAACGCATCCCGCGTGCATACGCAACCTGTCTGGCCAATGTATAGGCCCGCTCGGCATAAGCATATCCCTGCTCAAGATCATCATGATAGCAGGCAGAGCTGGCCTGGCAAAGAAGATCTGCACGCGCCTTATCGTCTGGCGCATGCTTTATTACCTGCAACAAACTATCCACTTTGGTCTGTTGACTAAACGCCTGGAATGTTACTATAGAAAAACAGACCAGGACTAAGGGTAGCCCTCTCATAGGTAGATTTAAAGCCTTATAAACACCTTAATTTAGAGAATACCAATTCAAAAAAGTATTTATTTCAAATAATTCATTTGCAAATAGTACCTTTCAAATAGATCATAACCTGCATGTTTAAATCCATCATCTTCTCCAAGTCTGAGCTTATACGCGAAAAACAGAAAGACTATCGTAACATCGTGATTATACAAGTGGTCATTATTGTATTTGGGCTTACGCTTTCAGAATTTTTACTGGAAGGCACGCAAACACCCGCCGCTAAATTGGTTACCTCCATATTCTCACTCTTTGCAGCTGTATATGCTTTCCTGCTGTGGGATTTACTCCGGGATTTCACCCAAAACAAACTGCTGGTGCGCACATGTCTCTTTACTTTGTTCGGCATAGTGGGCACCGGTATATTAGTAGAGTTTCCATACTATACCATTTTGCAGGTTCCCAACCGGCAGCTTTACCTGCTCATTATACATGGGCTGCTTTTCCCGATCGAAGTAACCGTGATCAGCTTTGCTATACGCGATATATTTTCCGGCGAATTTCTCACACCCGACAAGCTCTGGGGCTCTGCCTGTATCTTTCTGATGATCGGTATATCCTTCGGAAGTCTGTATGATCTCATTTGCATCGTAAAACCCGGTAGCCTGGGCGTGGCGTTCGGCATGGGACTGCCCAATTACGCGGAAAGTGTACGTTATAGTCTCTGTATACTGGGTGGGCTCGACCCTGGAATGCCTGATGCTAGCCGGCTTATCAAGAACATCAGTGTGCTTGAAGCTGTATGGAGCAACCTGTTCGTAGTATTGATCATTGGTAAACTGATGGGATTGCCCCGTCCTCCCAAAGAGCAGGATACAGTCCCATCGTAACATTATACTTTCTTCATAGTTCATAGCCAGATTACTTATACCATTTTATATACCGTCATTTAAACCTTCCCCTATATGAACAACCGCAGGATTCTACCCCTCATCATTCTGGGCATCGTAGCACTGATCGTAGTGCTCATGCTATCGTCCAGTATTTTTTACAAGATAGGTCCCTCTGAACGGGCCGTTATCTTCTACCCTTTCGGTAATGGCCTGGATAAAGATCAGATCATTGAACCCGGCACGCACATGAAGGCACCGTGGAATGATGTAATTATATATGAAGTAGCCGAAATAACCTCGGACGAGAACATGGATATAAATGACAAGAATGGTCTGCCGATTCATGTCGATGTATCAGTGCGGTACTTTCCCATGCCTGCCAAAATCGGTAATATCCACGAGAAGTTTACGAAGGATTATGTAAATCGCCTGGTGATTCCGGAAGTGCGATCGGTATCGCGACAGGTAATGGCTAAATATACTGCCGAAGAGATTTACTCTACCAAACGGGCCGAGGTTGAAACATCGATCAAGAGTGAGACCGAAAAGATATTGAACGCTAACTATGTGAATGCTACAGCGGTACTGATCCGTTCCATCAAGCTCCCCGATCAGATACGCGTTGCTATCGAGAATAAACTTCAGCAGGAACAGGAAGCACTGGCTTATCAATACCGTTTGGAGAAAGAGAAAAGTGAAGCCGAGCGCAAGCGTATAGCAGCCGAGGGAGAAGCACGCGCCAATAATATAGTTAACAGTAGCTTAACCGACAGGCTGCTGAAGATGCGCGGCATCGAAGCAACACTGGAATTGGCAAAGTCCCCAAACAGCAAAGTAGTAGTGGTTGGTTCCGGCGGAGACGGATTACCGTTGATTCTGGGCAATAATTGAAAAAAGAATTAAAAATTAATGGATTTTTAACGCATTCCTTTCGATTGCAACGATCTGCCCTGTATATTTAAAACCGCTGTTAAATCTCATATTAAAATGTCGAAAACTGCTGAATTAATCATTGATGGTAAGTCTTATACACTGCCAGTCATTGAAGGATCTGAAGGAGAAGTTGCTGTAGATATCAGCGATCTTCTGGAAAAAGCCAAAGTAATTACTCTGGACTTAGGTTATAAAAATACAGGCGCCACCAAAAGTGCGATCACGTTTCTGGATGGTGACCAGGGTATTCTCCGTTACCGCGGCTACTCGATAGAAGACCTGGCGGAAAAGTCTAACTTTCTGGAAGTTGCTTACCTGCTGATATTCGGTGAGTTACCCAGCAAGGCACAGTACGATAAATTTTCGAACGACATTAAGACCCATACCCTGGTGCATGAGGATGTGAAGAAGATACTCGATGGCTTTCCATCTACCGCTCACCCGATGGGCGTGCTGGCATCACTCTTCTGTTCACAAACAGCTTTCTATCCGGAGTCACTCGATCCGAACCGTTCAGCAGAAGGAGTATACCTGAGCATCGTTCGCTCGCTGGCCAAGATGCCAACCTTCGCTGCCTGGGCTTATAAGAATGCTGTAGGCCATCCGGTAAATTATCCTGACAACTCTCTGAGCTATAGCTCGCGCTTCCTCAAAATGATGTTTGCCTTACCGGCTGAACAATATGAGGTTGACCCGGTAGTAGCCGATGCACTTGACAAACTTCTGATCCTGCATGCTGATCACGAACAGAACTGTTCTACATCAACGGTACGCATCGTAGGTTCATCCAAAGCAAGTATATACTCCTCTATATCTGCTGGTATCAATGCCCTGTGGGGACCGCTGCACGGTGGTGCCAACCAGGAAGTAATTGTGATGCTGGAAGCCATCAAGAAAGACGGTGGTGACACCGAGAAATGGATCAACAAAGCAAAAGACAAAAATGATCCGTTCCGCCTCATGGGCTTCGGACACAGAGTATATAAAAACTTTGATCCGCGTGCAAAGATCATCAAGAAAGCTGCCGATGATGTACTCAACAAACTGGGCATCAATGATCCGGTATTGGAGATTGCACAAAAACTCGAAGAAGCTGCATTGAAAGATCCATACTTCGTAGAGCGCAAGCTATATCCGAATGTTGATTTCTACTCGGGTATTATTTACCGTGCACTCGGCTTGCCAACCGATCTCTTCACTGTAATGTTCGCAATGGGTCGTCTGCCAGGCTGGATCGCCCAGTGGAAAGAACTCCGCGAGAACAAAGAACCTATCGGTCGCCCGCGCCAGATTTATACCGGTGCCAAGCTCAGACCATACGTAGAAATGTCTAAACGATAATCGTTACACGTCACACGTTAATCGTTGTCTGGTATATACCTGGATAACGATTAACGTGTAACGGATAACCGATAACGAATATGGAATTACAACAACAATTTGAAAGCGCTGTAAGCCGCTCGAAAGAGTTAACCAGGCGTCCTTCCAATGAAGAACTGCTCACCCTTTATGCGCTTTTTAAACAAGCTACCGAAGGCGATGTAACCGGAGAACGTCCGGGAGGATTCGATTTCAAAGCCATTGCCAAGTTCGATGCCTGGGAAGAACTGAAAGGCAAAACAAAAGAAGTGGCCATGCAAGACTATATCCAGCTTGTCGAAAAGCTTTATCAACAATACGCGTAAGCGTGAATCTTTTTTATCAGCCCCGTATCCCCGAAGGAATTTTATATCTCGATGCCGATGAATCGCGGCATTGCGTTCGTGTGTTGCGCCATACCGTTGGCGACAATATCCGCATCACCGATGGTAAAGGATTCTTCTATGATGCCGTAATCACGAAAGCTGATGATCGCGAATGCCAGTTCCACATTGAAAATAAAATTGCTCAGCCCCCACGTGATTTTTTCATTCATATAGCCATTTCTCCTACCAAGAATGCGGACCGCATCGAGTGGTTTGTTGAAAAGACCGTAGAGCTCGGCATCGACAAGGTATCGTTGATTGAATGCGATAACACCGAACGCACCTATCTGAAAAAGGAACGTCTTGAAAAAGTAGCGGTCAGTGCCATGAAGCAATCCCTTAAAGCAACGACACCCGTTATCGAAGGATTACTTTCCTTTCAAGATATAGTCACCAGCCACGAAGCCAGTAAATTTATAGCTTACGTAGACCAACAGAATCCTGACCATCTCAAAAATATAGCGCTTCCACAAAAATCATATCTGGTATTGATCGGTCCCGAGGGAGATTTCTCTCCTGAAGAATTAACGTTAGCCCTCAACAACGGCTTTCAAAAAGTTAGCCTCGGCCACAGCAGGCTACGCACAGAGACTGCCGGTATAGCAGCGTGTCATATTTTGAATCTCACGAATAGTTAGTTACTGGCCTCTCACTGCTGGCCACCAGATAAGTGTGAGTGGTTAAGCATGTGCATACCAGCCGTAACAATTAACCAATAACGGACAACCATTAACTTCCCTTCCAGCAGACTGAAGCTTGCAGCCAGCTACCAACTCGTTTCTTTTTGCCATACAAAACACTACATTTACTTTTTACCTTTTGCCTATGGTGTTAAACTATATCTGGGTTTGTTTCTTCCTCATTGCATTTGTTGTTGCGCTCATCAAGCTCATTGTGCTGCAAGACGTTGAGGTTTTTCCCAAGATGCTGCAGTCAACATTCGACATGGCCAGGACTGGCTTTGAAATATCCATCGGGTTAACCGGCGTGATGTCGCTCTGGTTAGGGCTTATGAAGATTGGTGAACGTGGTGGTATGGTGGCTATTCTCTCACGACTTGTTGGACCATTTTTCTCACGACTGTTTCCGGAAGTCCCCAGGAATCACCCGGCTATTGGTTCGATCATTATGAACTTCAGCGCCAACATTCTTGGTCTTGATAATGCAGCCACGCCACTCGGGCTAAAAGCCATGAAGGAACTACAGGATCTAAATGCAGAGAGTGAAACCGCTTCCAACGCACAGATCATGTTCTTGGTACTTAATACATCTGGCCTAACTGTTATACCCTTGTCTATTATAGCCGATCGTGCTACACTCGGCTCTGCCAATCCTACCAATATATTCATTCCAACACTGATTGCCACGTTCTGTTCTACCATTGCCGGACTTATCTATGTAGCGGTTAAACAAAAAATAAACCTGTTCGACCGCGTGGTGCTGGCGTACCTTTTAGGACTCAGTGCTGTTGTGTGGGGCGCTGTACTATATTTCGCTTCGCTTTCTCCTGAACAGCTTCAACAACAGTCTACACTAGCCACGAGCATTATCATTGTTACCATCATCATCATGTTTATTGTGTTGGGGCTTACCAAGGGTATTCCGCTGTTTGAAACATTTGTAGACGGTGCCAAAGAAGGCTTTCAGACATCGATTAAAATTATTCCTTTTCTGATCGCTATGCTGGTAGGAATTGGTCTTTTCAGAACGTCTGGAACCTTAACCTATATTACCGATGGCATCGCGTGGATATTTACTCAGATTGGAGTGAATACTGATTTTGTCGGAGCACTGCCTGTGGCATTTATGAAACCGCTCAGCGCGCAGGCAGCAAGAGGTATGATGATAGAGCTTGCCAAAACAACTCCCGGCGGTGTGGATTCTTTTGTTTCCAACCTGGCTTCCATCTTCCGCGGATGCGCAGAGACAACGTTCTATATCCTGGCTGTGTATTTTGGGTCTGTAAATGTGAAGAGGACTCGCTATGCGGTAACCGGTGGACTCATTGCAGATGTTGCGGGAATTGTAGCCGCCATTTTTGTCGGTTACATGTTCTTCCATTAAAATATAAAGTTAAGTAATTGTTGTTAAACTCCCCAATCACGATTATCATTGTTCTATGGAAAGAAAAGCGGATATCCAAAAGACCATCTACGATAACGCAAAGAGTCACTTCCTCGGAAATTTTCCAGATTCGCTCCCTATCGAACAGGCTTATGTACACATTGGTATGTATCTCGGGTGGATCATTGATTCCGGATTATACTCAGAGTATTTTGAAGATGAAGCGTCAAACCAAATATTCCGCTTTAAGCGAAGAGAAATCTCCTGCACTATTCTGAGTGAAATATGGGATGGTTATTTGGGATATGAGCTCTTTAACCGCCAGGGTAATATGTTTACCTATTACTATTATGGTGGTGGCCTCTACAGGAATGATTACGATGAGATTCTTGTAAGAACTCTGCCCTCAATCTATCACGTAACGGATAGCTGGGAAAACTACGAGAAAATCAAAAACCGCATCGACATGCGTTTCTCTGATTGGAAGAAACTCGTAGGAAACTGAATGTTGATTTAAAAGTATTCTAAATATAAAAGGCTGTTCGTTTTGAGCAGCCTTTCTTATTTCAGTACCGTTATCGGTTACACGTTAATCGTTACAAGTTCAATTATACAACTATACTTCTGCATTTATCCTTTGTGCAACTTTGTATTCTTTGAGAAACTTCGTGTCACTGGATTTCTTCGGCTATTTATTCACCACCATTTTCCCGTTTTTATCCACCACACTTTGCAGCGCATCGGCTTTGATAGTAAGCTCACCTGTATCGGCTTTGAAAGCCAGTTCTTTCGGCACAAAAGCAAGTTGATAATTGGTACTCCAGGCTAATCCATCCGAGCGGTATATCTTGGCCAGTGTGGCCGCGTACTTGTTGTCCTTATTCGCCTTCTCAGTATACATCAGCACAAAGTAAATTTGCCCGGCAGCATCCGAAAACGTAAGCGACTTCGCCATGGGCAATCCCGACTGGCGGAAGCTTGTTTTATCTACAGCGAACTTAATCTTGATATCCGGCACGCGGGTAGGCGTAATGGAATAGAAATATCCTTCAGCATTCAGCGAGTCTTTGTAGTATAGCCCTGCGGTATATTTCTCGTCTACAATAGAAAGCGGTTTAAAGCGTGAACGCCTGGCCTCCCTGAACAGCGGAATTGAATCAGAGAGTTGCACCAGCCAGCGGAGTGACTCATTACGTTTGGAAAGCCTTGCATTGAGTTTTCCTTTTTCCTGCTCGGCAAACTCTTTCGACAGCTTCACATAACTCTTCAGTACAATTGTATTGTTATAGGTATTGGCGATGAAGAATGAATAGTCTTCCGCTTTTTCATCGATATTTTCTGTGCTCAGTTTTGCAGCTATACTATCGAGCTTCATTGCGCAGCGTAGTTCTTTGGTAGTGCGCTCAACCTGCAGGTGAACATCTGTAGAATCGACCAGCTTCCGGTGCTCCAGCACGGTGGAGCGATACTCTAAATCTGCAATCTTAAGACTGAATATTTCCATCGGCAATGGTTCTTTGTCATACTTTTTCAATTGATCCATCAGCAACTTATCGATCAACGTGGTCAGATCACTCTTCACAGATACCGAATCTTTACCCAATTTCTCACGCAGCTTGTTGATCTCGATATCATATTCCACGAGATGTTTATTCATTGGAAAAATTTCCTTTTCCACAACTGCTTTCGACTTCTCTGCAAAACGCTTGTAATCCCATACATCCAATTCGTTCTGGTAAAAATCAGCCAGCGAAGTTCCGTCCTTCTTGAAGTCTGTCACTTCGCGGGGCACCATTACCTGGTTATAGTTTGTCCTTCCCAACGTGGAGAGACTCCCTTTGTAATTTTCAAAAGCCTTCACAGCAGAATCGTATCGCACGGCCAGTGTTGATAATGTTTTGATAAGAGTCTCATCGGCACGCAGGTAAAATTCCTTTTCGCCGGGATAAGCGCTTTGTATGCTACGGAATAATGCATTGGATTTTTTATACAGACTGTCGGCTAAAACAAAATAATACTTCACCATCTTCAACCGGTCCGTACGTTCACGCAGGCCTTCCAATTTCTTTTGCAGATCGAATTGCACATCGGAAAGCTTCACACCAAATTCTCCGGTGCGAAGATCTCTGCGGTTGTATAGCTCATAATATTCATCGTTACGCTTCAATTCCTTCTCCGTGATCATCTGATTCGCTTTGGTATAATAGTAGATCGCGGTGTCCATGTGCGAAAGCGTGCGCTCCGTCTGCTTCAGAATATCATCTTTGGAAGCTTTCTCATGGAAAATAATGCCCATAAAAAGATAGGCATTCGGATTATCGTCATTCTCCTTGATGTATTTTTTCAAAAAGGGCTCAGCAGCTTCGTATTGCTTCGTTTTGAGCAGCCCGTAAATATCCTTGTACTTCACCTTCTGGCCGTAGACAGCGGAAACCAGCAGGAAAAGAAACACCGTGTTGATTAAACCAACTTTTATCATGGGTAGAGTGCAAATTAATCTCGCTAAATTAATTAAAATCACGATAGAATCGTAACCGTGGAAAGTGGCCTGTACTCGCTATCTTTGTCAGGAAATATTTCCACACCGGATGAACATCTGAAGCCGCCCACAACGTTTTCAATCTATACGCTATGAAAAAACTCGTTACATCGCCTCGCTTTTTATCCGTATTGCGCATGGTCCGCCCGTGGATTACTGTGATTGCGGTAGTCGCTATATTACGTTATACTGGTCTGTTGGCAGGTATATCCGTGGCGGCCAACAGCGCACTCATGAAAACCGGCTTGCTGGACGCATCGCCAACTGCTACTGAGCCTGCCAAAGATTTTGATTTTAATTTCACTGTAAAAGACCTCAGCAACAACACGATCGACTTCAAACAATTTAAAGGAAAAACTATTTTCCTTAACCTCTGGGCCACGTGGTGCGGACCATGCCGTGCTGAAATGCCTTCTATTCAAAAGCTTTATGAACAAGTCGACCACAGCAAAGTTGTATTTGTGATGCTGTCATTAGATCGTGCCGAAGACACTCAGAAAGTATCGCAGTATATAAAAGATAAAGGGCACACTTTCCCGGTATATATACCCACGGGATATTTACCGGAGCAACTGAATGTACCTTCTATACCCACTACATTCGTGATCAGCCCGCAGGGAAAAGTTGTCTCCAGGAAAGTGGGCACTGCCAATTACGACACGAGCGACTTTAAAGAGTTTCTTGAAAAAATGTAATCGCGTTTTGGTTCAAGTATAAATTCAGCCTCTGTCCTACAGGAGTTGCATGAGTTCACGTCTTACTACTTCCATGCCGGTGCTTGCTTTGTCAGCAATCATTTTTACATAGGGAATATTACCTATATCCGGCAGCTTCGGATCGACAACAAATTTCATTGATTCGTATGGAACATAATTGATAAGTCCTGCCGCAGGATATACCACCATCGATGTGCCCACCACCAGGAATATATCGGCTTCGCCTGCATGATAGGCGGCTACTTCCATCAATGGCACCATCTCACCGAACCACACTATATTCGGGCGCAACTGCGAGCCTTTCTCACAACGATCGCCCATTTTCAATTCCCATCCTTCTATCGGATATACTAACGTCTCATCCTGTGTGCTACGTGATTCAAACAAGCTGCCATGTAAGTGAATTACTTTCGATGAGCCAGCGCGTTCGTGCAGGTTATCTACATTCTGCGTTACGATTGTTACATCAAAATGTTGTTCCAGCTCTGCGAGTATTTCATGTCCGCGATTCGGTTTTACTTCGAGTGCTTTCTTTCTGCGCTGATTATAAAAGTCGAGCACGAGCGCAGGATCTTTATGCCATCCTTCCGGAGATGCTACATCCTCCACCCGAAAGCCTTCCCACAAACCATTCGAATCACGAAACGTTGGGATGCCACTCTCGGCACTAATGCCAGCCCCGCTGAGGACAACAAGTTTTTTCATTCTGTGTTAAAAGGAAATGAAACGACTAACTACGACTCAAATATACTCTTAGACAATCCTGATTGCCGGATGGATTGCAATGTGCCCAGCTTTATTTCTTTGTGATTAGGTACGGGAACTGTAATGGTGGTGCTATCGGTTTCGCTGCACGATGATA
>NZ_DAIQRQ010000013.1:0-61263 GCF_036786105.1 Ohtaekwangia sp. | reverse complement strand
GCCTTCTTCGGAGCGGCTGCTTTTTTAGCTACTTTCTTGGCGGCTGTTTTCTTAGCCGGAGCTTTCTTCGCCGCAGGAGCTGCAGCTTCTTTTGTGGGTGCTGCGGCCCTTCCAAATCTGCCTTTCTTTTCCGGTGTGGCAGCGGCTAATGTGACGCACTCTTCCAGTGTGAGATCTTTAGGTTCTTTACCTTTCGGTATCTTCACGTTCTTTTTACCGGCTTTGATATAGGGCCCGAAACGTCCGTTGAGGATTTGTATCTCCGGATTCTCATCGAACAACTTGATCGTTTTGTTGGCATCGGCTATACGCTTGTTCTCGATCAGCTCAATCGCTCTGTCCAACGCAATCTCATAGGGATCGGTATCTTTCGGTATAGACACAAATTTTTTATCATGCAATACATACGGGCCGAAGCGTCCTATATTTACCACCACAGGCTTCTCTTCAAACATACCTAAATCGCGTGGCATCTTGAAGAGCTCCATTGCATCTTCCAGCGTCAGATTCTCAATGAACTGTCCGGGACGGAGGCTTGCGAATTTTGGTTTCTCTCCTCCGTTGTCATCGGGGTTCTCTCCTATCTGTACATAGGCTCCAAACTTACCGAGCTTGGCGTATACATTTTTACCCGTCTTCGGATCAACTCCCAACTCGCGCGACTTGCCTACAGAAGAGCGTTCAATTTTTTCTGTAGTCGAAACTTTTTTATGGAAGGGCTGATAGAAGTTTTCAATCATCTTCTTCCAATCCAGTTTACCACTGGCAATCTCATCGAACTCCTGTTCAATTTCTGAAGTGAATGAGAAATCCGTTACATCGGGAAAATGTTCTACCAGAAAATCTGTTACCACCATCGCAGTGTTGGTAGGAAACAGTTTGTTCTTCTCTGCACCGGTAATTTCCGTTTCGGTTGCTTTGCTTACGTTATCGTTTTTGAGTGTAAATACATTGTAAGCACGCTCCACACCTTCGCGTATTTCCTTTACCACATAGCCACGCTTTTGCACCGTGGTAATTGTAGGCGCATACGTGGATGGGCGACCTATACCAAGCTCTTCAAGTTTTTTTACAAGACTCGCTTCGGTATATCGCGGTGCATGTCTGCTGAACACCTGCTTGGCTATAAGCTCATTGAGTTTCAGGTCCTGACCAACGGTAAGTGGCGGCAATACTTTGCTGTTCTCTTCTTCATCTTCGTCATCGCCGGATTCCATATATACTTTCAGAAACCCTTCGAATTTTACAACCTCACCGGTCGCAACCAAAGTGCGGGGGTTGGTAGATATACCGATGGTGGCAGTAGTTTTCTCTAACTCTGCATCGGCCATCTGGGAAGCTATAGCACGCTTCCAGATGAGATCGTATAAACGCAGCGCATTACGATCCATACCCGGATCGCTTACTGAAAAATCGGTAGGACGAATCGCTTCGTGAGCTTCCTGTGCTGATGATGATTTTGTTTTGAACTGGCGCGGCTGCACAAACTCCTTTCCGAATGCAGATTGTATCTGTCGCATAGCACCGTTACGTGCTTCATCCGAAAGGTTTACAGAGTCGGTACGCATATAACTGATCTTACCGGCTTCGTATAACTTCTGCGCTACCATCATGGTTTGTATAACCGAGAAGCCTAGTTTACGTGACGCTTCCTGCTGCAATGTAGAGGTTGTAAACGGAGGCGCTGGCGACCGTTTCGAGGGTCTGGTCTGCAAATCTTTGATGGAATATTTCGCGCCTTTGCACGACTCCAGAAATTCAAGCGCTTCCTGTTCGGTATCAAAGCGTTCCGAAAGCTCGGCTACCAGTGTTTTTCCTTTGTCGAGTTGAAACTCGGCCGATACCTTATATGAAGATTTAGCTTTAAACTCACTGATCTCGCGTTCGCGCTCCACAATCAGGCGTACTGCTACACTTTGCACACGGCCTGCAGACAGGCCGGTCTTAATTTTTTTCCAAAGAATAGGTGAAAGTTCATAGCCGACCAACCGGTCAAGTACACGTCTTGCCTGTTGGGCGTTCACCAGATCTATATCAATACCACGCGGACTTTGAATGGCATTGAGAATGGCATTCTTGGTAATTTCTGTAAAAACGATCCTGCGTGTCTTCTTATCATTCAGGTCCAGCACCTCTTTCAAGTGCCACGAAATAGCTTCTCCCTCGCGGTCTTCATCGCTTGCGAGGTATACCATTTCGGCATCCTCGGCAAGTTTTTTAAGTTTTTGAATAACTTCCTTCTTTTCAGGGCTTACTTCATAGGTGGGTTCGAAGCCGTTCTCAACGTCTATCGCATCGCCACCTTTTGGCAAATCACGGATGTGTCCCATGCTGGAAGCGACCTTAAAATCCTTTCCCAGGTAGCCTTCAATGGTTTTCGCCTTGGCGGGTGACTCTACAATTACGAGGTTTTTTGACATGCGGATAAACGTTTCAAAGAGGTCAAATATCTGGAAATTTTTAAAAAATCAAATTTCGGGTGTTAATATTGACGCCCAGCAACCTATACAACAGTTCAGAAACTTATTGCGTATGCCACGATATTTGTATTTGTTACGCCATGCACAAAGTGCTGAAAAACAGATCAATCAGAATGACATTGATCGTGAATTGACCACCGTTGGCGTGAAAGAGGCGCTTATGATCGGTGGCTACCTGCACCGCCAACAAATTATATTTGACGCGATCCTGACCAGCACAGCCGAACGTGCCAAAGCAACGGCCGGCCTGGTGGCCGATGCGCTCAAGATCCATCCTGATAAAGTAACGCTACAGGAAGAACTGTATGAGGCTTCCACGCGAACCTTCTTTCAATTCGTTACACAACTGGAAGACCATCAGCAGCACGTGTTGTGCGTTGCGCATAATCCGGTAATATCATACCTCGCAGAATACCTGACGGGCGCTGAAGTGGGCGACATGGCTACTGCCGGGCTCTCTATTATCAAATTCAATATTCATTCATGGAAAGAAGTAAGCCAGGGAAATGGCGAGTTGGAGAATTACGTTACACCGGAAATGCTCACCAACTAACGCGCTGTAAACCGACCGCCGTGATGTTATAATTAATGACTACGAAAAAAGACCTCATTCAGAATTTCGATCCCAACGGCCCGGGTATACGAGGCAACCTGTTTGGTCTGCCCTATTCGCCCGATACCTCCGAACTTGTAGTTATACCGGTGCCCTGGGAAGTAACCGTGTCGTATCATACCGGCACAGCAGCAGGCCCTGCAGCTGTACTCCATGCATCATCGCAGGTAGATGTATATATAAAAGATATACCGGATGCCTGGACGCTGGGTATCGCTATGACTGCCATACCGGATGACCTGATGGAGGAAAGTAAACGTCTTCGCGAGCTTTCTGCACACCATATTCAGCGTATGGAAAAAGGTGAGCCGGTGCAGCCTGGTGATCCGCTCGTTGCCAAGATCAACGAAGCTTCGGAGAGTCTCAATATATATGTGAAAGCTGCCACACAACGTTACCTGCGCGAAGGCAGGATGATTGGTTTGCTGGGGGGAGACCACAGCACACCGCTTGGATTTTTGCGTGCACTCGGCGAAAAGTATGAACACTTTGGCATTTTACAGATCGATGCACATGCCGACCTGCGAAAAGCTTACGAAGGCTTTACATATTCGCATGCTTCCATCATGTATAATGCGTTGAAGATACCGGCCGTGAACCGACTGGTGCAAGTAGGTATCCGCGACCTCTGCGAAGAAGAACATCAAGCTATACAGCATTCACAGGAACGCGTTGTTACTTTCTTTGATGACGACCTGAAAGCAAGACAGTACGCTGGAGAAACCTGGGCAGAACAATGCGACTTAATTGTTCGTGAGTTACCACAACATGTATATATCAGTTTTGATATTGACGGACTCGATCCGAAGTTATGTCCGAGCACTGGAACGCCCGTAGCCGGGGGATTGGAATTTCACCAGGCGGTGTACCTGATCCGAAAAATAGCGCTGTCAGGAAAAATTATTATCGGTTTTGATCTGAGTGAAGTGGCTCCCGGCTCGAACGACTGGGATGCAAATGTGGGTGCGCGGCTGCTATACCAACTTTGTAACTATATGGCTGTATCACAGGGGAAACTGCGTGTTGCAGAGGCGGAATAGCTCCTGGCTGCTGGTTACTGGCTGCGGGTGGTGTGATGCAAATGTGCGTGGAGAAAAAAATTAAGAGGTAAAAACTACTTCAAAAGAAATTATTCTCACCCATCGTCAATTCTAAATATCTTTTATCTTTGCGCCCGGCAAGCCGGCACGACCAGCTCCTGCTGAACTCCCCCAGGATCGGAAGGTAGCAAGGGTAGGCGGTTGTAGCGGTGCGATGTTCGGTTTGCCATTTTTTATTCCTGAGAATTTTCAGAACCAGAATCGAGTATATCGTATGCCTATGAACCATTTCTGGTTTTCCATCCTTTCTTAAGTAAACTATACAAGACAACCTCAACAAACCGAAATAAACGAACATGAAATTTTTCATCGACACTGCTAACCTGAACGAAATTAAAGAAGCTTATGACCTGGGTGTATTGGATGGTGTAACCACCAACCCGTCACTGATGGCAAAGGAAGGCATCAAGGGCCTCGACAATATCAAAGCTCACTATAAAGCTATCTGCGACATTGTTGACAACAATGTGAGTGCAGAAGTAATTGCTACAGACTTCGACAGCATCATCAAAGAAGGTAAAGAACTTGCCAAAATCGATGACAAGATCGTAGTGAAAGTACCAATGATCAAAGATGGCGTAAAAGCAATCAAGAAATTTACGAGCGAAGGTATACGCACGAACTGCACGCTTGTGTTCTCTGCAGGCCAGGCTATACTGGCAGCCAAAGCAGGTGCAAGCTATGTATCTCCTTTTGTGGGTCGTTTGGACGATATCTCCCAGGACGGTATTGAGCTCATCTCTCAGATCAGACTAATCTATGATAACTATGCATACGACACTGAGATATTGGCAGCTTCTGTTCGCCACGCAATGCACCTTATTCAGTGTGCAGAGATCGGTGCCGATGTAGCTACTTGCCCGCTGAACGTAATCACCGGCTTGCTGAAACATCCGCTGACTGATAGCGGCCTTGAGAAATTCCTCGCCGACCACAAGAAGGTTAACGGGTAATTTTACCGCACGATTTTAAACTTCACAGCATGAGGTTTAACGTTTAAGATATAAATGATTATGTTTAAATCTTAAACGTTGAACCTCTAACTTTTTTAGGGTATATGTTTTCAAACGATCCGGTAGTAAGCGTTCGTGACGCCAGCATTTTTCAAGATCACAATACCATACTCAGTGATCTGAACTTCTCCATCGAAAAAGGTGAGTTCGTATACCTGGTAGGTCGCACCGGTTCGGGTAAATCATCGCTGCTGAAAACACTCTATGCTGACCTCCTGCTTCGCGTAGGCGATATACAGGTGGCAGGTTTTACCATACGCGGCATGAAGCCCGCACAGATACCTCTGCTTCGCAGAAAGCTGGGTATCATTTTTCAGGACTTTCAATTACTGAACGATCGCACAGTGGCAGAGAATCTCATCTTTGTGATGAAAGCTACCGGCTGGCGCGACAGCACCAAGATGAAAGCTCGTATGAATGAAGTGTTGATGCACGTTGGCCTCGGCTCTGTAGAAAAGAAAATGCCGCACCAGTTATCAGGAGGTGAGCAACAACGTGTGGTGATTGCACGCGCATTAATTAACGAGCCTATGATTTTGCTGGCCGATGAACCCACCGGGAATCTCGATCCCGAAGTGTCGCATGGCATCATGAAAATATTCCAGCAGATCAATAAGAGTGGTACTGCTATATTGATGGCCACGCACAGTTACGGACTCATCAAAAAAAATCCGTCACGCGTATTGAAATGCGAAGACGGAAAAGTGTATGATTCAGCAAAGGAATCGTTCGAACTTACGACTGAGTCCTGGAACTGATATACTATATATTGCTCTCTTTTTTATTCCTATCCTTCGGATAATTTTTCTCCAGGTGATGCAACTGCTGGTTCAGCAGGTCTATGCGAACCAGTAAATTCAGCACCAGCGCATCTTTTACTTTCTGGCTGGGATGTGTGTGCATCTCTTCTTTCAATACCATATACATCGCTTCCAGTTGCTGAAAGTCTTGTGTAAAGCCATTGAGTCCTTCATTCTTCTGAAGCTCATCAATCATTTCCACCTTCTGGGAAATCTGTTCTACATAAAACGCTTCAACATCTTTAAAGTCATTGAGCGCTATATCGGATGTATTGGGTTTGTTTCCGACACGTGTTGCCTTTCCCTCGGGTATCCATGCATAGATTGCCAACGCCATAAATATAGCGGCAGCTACGCGCCACACGGCCACCGAATTCCACCAGCCACCCCGTTGCATGCGCACGGAGGCTTCAATGTTTTTCCAGACTTTTTCTGAAGGCTCTTTGTCATCGAAGGACGCTCTGTTCTTGTTGACGAAATCTTCGAGTTTCATGTTTCTTTAAGTGTTGAAGTGTTGCCGTATTGAAGTGTTGGAGTTTTTTAGTGTATGTGTTTAGGTGTGTATGTGTGTACGATATCCGGAACCTTAAACTTTAAACCTTTAACTTCCCAAGAGCTTCACGGAGTTTGGCTTTGGCCCGGTTAAGTTGCGACTTGGAGGTTGATTCGGAGATGTTCATAATCTCGGCTATCTCCTGGTGGTCGTAGCCTTCCAGCAAATATAGCGAGAGCACCGTTCTGTAGCCATCAGGCAAGGCAGCGATCGCCCGCTTTACACGCTCAACCGTAAGTTCATCACCATATTCAACCGAAGCCTCCTCCTCGGCAACATCCCAACGATCGTCTTCGGGTATAGATTCAAATTTCCGTTTGTTCAGAATGTTAATCGCCTTGTTCACTACAATGCGTTTGAGCCATGCCCCGAAGGTAGAATCACCACGGTAGCTGTCGATGTTTCGGAAGGCGCTTATAAAGGCTTCCTGCAGCACATCTTCGGCATCATCTTCATCGCCTACAATGCGATAGCCAACGTTATACATAGCCCGCGAATACTGCCTGTAAAGCGTATAATGTGCTCCACGGTCGCCAGCTTTACAACGGGCGATGAGTTCTTCATGCATGTTTAATACCGATGACTCCAAGCGACAAATTCCAATTCCTTGTGTAAAGACAAGATAGGAATAAAAGGGTTGCATGGAGTTGGAGTTAGCTGCGGGTTGCAAGCTTTGAGCTGCGAGATTTTAAAAGGGGTGCTGGCCGCTGGCTTCAAGTTGCTGGCAGATTGCGATAAAGCAGCGACATTAGTAATGGAAAGTATGGATTTTAGTATTACCGTCTAGCAGCTTGTAGCTAGAGGCTCGCAGCCTTCATTTAACGATATTGAGCGGACTCTTCAGCCCCGAGTACTCGATCAGTTCTACACCGGCGCTGCCAATGAACATTTTGGCATCGATCTTTAAGGGAATGCGATTCTTGTCGTCTGAGAACCAGGCGGTAATGGAGTTTTCGCCATCGAAGAGATCGTTCTTGGGCATCACAGGTTTGAATACCAATGCCCGTACTTTGCCGGCTTTGATCTTGATGGTTTCCTTGCCTTGATAGATTATCTTAAGTTTATAAAATTCGTCTTCAAAAAATCCGCTGATGGTTACGGTATCTTTAATCTTCAGTTTGGAGAAATCCATAACGCGCAGGTATAGAAATCCTCCGATCATATCGCGTACATGGGCAGGTGCTTCATAAAACTGAGGCTCTTTGAATTTGCCGGTTTTGTTATCGATCGTTTTTACTTCAATCTTCCGGTTGGAATGATCGAAGTTAGTCCACTCATCTTTCTTGTAGCGGCCTTCCCGTATTTTGCGATAGAACTGATGTGGCACCAGAGCTGCTGTATCGATATAAGCCCCCCATTGATCATCCACATCAGATACCCAACTTACCATCCCTACCGTTTTACCCATCACATCCACTTTAAAGCAATGGCGGTCATTTACCTTGTAATAGGTAGGTGCAATGGTTGCACTGCCTTTGCCCACGGTAAAGATTCCGTAGGTCATCTTAAATTTAATGACTTCTCCGCGGGTAAAACTCTCATTCCGGATAAGCGGAAAGATATCGTTCTTGTCACTGACAAAGCCAGAGAGCAAGGATATCAAAAAAAATCCGAAGGCCAACTTCTTCATACTGCGTTTCCAAATTTACACAAAGCAATTTATTGTACAGTAAACAGTATGTTAATTTCAAAGCATGTGCCAACCGTAACCGCTGGCACATCTCTTCCTATACATTTAAACCGATACATTGTTTTCCCGCAACGCATCGTTCAACGATGTCTTCTTGTCTGTACTTTCTTTACGCTTGCCGATAATCAGCGCACAAGGCACCTGAAAATCGCCTGCCGGAAATTTCTTGGTATACGATCCGGGAATAACAACCGAACGTTCAGGCACATAGTTTTTGTATTCTACAGGTTCCGGTCCTGTTACATCGATGATCTTCGAGCTCGCAGTGAGCACCACGTTGGCGCCAAGCACAGCTTCCTTCCCTACCCGCACGCCTTCTACAATAATGCAACGCGAGCCGACAAAGGCATTGTCTTCCACAATAACTGGTGCAGCCTGTACAGGCTCCAGCACCCCTCCTATACCAACACCACCACTCAGGTGAACATTCTTGCCGATCTGTGCACAACTTCCCACCGTAGCCCATGTATCTACCATGGTGCCTTCATCTACATAGGCACCGATGTTTACATACGATGGCATCATGATAACACCTCTGCTTACAAATGAACCGTGGCGTGCAATAGCGTGGGGCACCACGCGCACACCAAGCTCTTTATAGTTGCGTTTCAATTTAATCTTGTCATGAAATTCAAACGGCCCCACTTCGATCGTCTCCATTTGCTGGATCGGGAAATACAGGATCACCGCTTTCTTAACCCACTCATTTACCTGCCATCCATTCGCCACGGGCTCTGCTACGCGGAGCTCACCTTTGTCTAATTTCTCTACGACTGAACGAATAGCATCCTGTACTTCAGGTGATTGGAGAAGGGAACGGTCTTCCCACGTTTTTTCAATGAGTTGTTTCAATTCCATTATCTTAGTTTTAAATCGACATGCAAGAAAGAAAAAAAAGGAGAATAGTCATTGCTTCCGTACTGAAACCCATTGACGATACACGCATGTATGAAAAAATGGGAAAAAGCCTGGCTACATTTTACGAAGTTCATATTATCGGCCATGCCAGCATTTGTCAACCGGTTGACGTGCCTATACATTTCCATCCCTCTCCTTTGTTCAAAAGGTTGAGTATAAAACGATGGCTCGTTCGCTGGCAAATGTTAAAAGCTATAGCGAAGCTGAAACCGGATCTGTTGATCATCACCACGCATGAACTGCTGCTGACAGCACTGCTTTGCAAACTGACGGGCTGCCGGATTATCTACGACGTGCAGGAAAATTACTATCGGAACATTCGCTACACCGCTGCCTTCCCAAAAATAGTCAGGCCTTTGCTGGCGCTATATGTACGCTGTAAAGAATACCTGGCAGCTCCCTTTATCGACCATTTTTTTCTGGCCGAAAAAGGATATACACAGGAGCTACAATTTCCGCGCAAGCGTTTTACCATACTCGAAAACAAACTGAAGCGACCTTTTTTACAACAGCACCGGCGTAAACGGGTAAACGATCTTCACTTCCTCTTTACCGGAACACTGGCAGAGACAACAGGTATTTTTATAGCAATTGATCTGATTGAAAAATTATACTGCGAAGATCCGTCCGTTCGCCTGACGATTATCGGTTATTGCGCACAGCTGGCAACGCTGGAAAAGCTTCGTTCACAAATCGCGAATAAGCCCTATATATTGCTAAAAGGTGGCGACATACTGGTGCCTCATGCTGAGATATTGAAAGAAATAGAATCGGCTTCCATCGGCATCGTTGCGTATCCATTCAATCCATCTACTACACATTCTGTTCCTACCAAGCTATATGAATACCTCGGGTATCAGCTTCCTATATTGTTGATTGACCATATTTCCTGGAAAGCTATATGCGAACCTTATCATGCAGCGGTAGTATTCAATGCACATTCGCCAGACATAAGAAATATACTGACTGAAATTCGTACGATAGAATTTTACACCGCTATACCACACAATGTTTACTGGGAAAGTGAAGAAGTGAAGTTACTGGATGTAGTACACAAACTTATCCCGTGAGCTTCTGCCCTCCGTATATTTATCGTATACAACTACAGAGCGGCAGAAGTCACCGAGATACATCTAAACACCAAAACTACTTGCTAACATTTATTCTTGCATTTGGAATTTTATAGGCAGTGTCATGCGCACAGAAACAGCGTTATGATTCTGCATGCCAGGTTTCCACTTAGACAACAGGGCAATAACACGTTCTGCCTCCTTGTCACAATCTGCACTAATACCCTTCACTGTGTGTACATTCACTACTTTACCTTCACTGTTCACTACAAAGGTTACGAACACAGTTCCCTGTATACCAATTCGTCTGGCACTGGCAGGATATCTTACTTTACTTTTTATAAAGCGATACATTTCTTCCATTCCACCATCGTAGGCTGGCATTACTTCCGCAAAATTTACGGGATCAGTATTTACAACAGGAGAAGGATCAACCATCGGAATATCTGTCACCACCGGGCCATCACCGGTAATAGAAGCATCTGTGCCGGCATTACCATCCACTCCATCCGAATTTGTCAATTGCAAATCGTTATTATCAGGAATGATAGTGTCGACATCTTCTGTGGTTACACGAATCTGCGTGTTGTTACTTGCCGTTTGAACAGGCGCCGCTGGTGGTGGCGCTACATAGATAGGCTCAATCACAGGAGGTTGCTCAAATATAGTACTCTTACCTGTAGGCAAGATCGATGGAATGATGGCCACATCATCCTTCATTAATGCTGATAGTATAGGTATAGCAATCGCTACTACTGCGAGCCCTATACTAAATGAAAAACCTGTGGCGAGATTTCCTGAGTAGGATTTTCGCATCTCATAGGCACCGTACAACTTGTTACGATTTTCAAATACCAGGTCATCCCAGTTTTTGGCAGCTGCTGTTTCTGTTTTCATACTCCAGGTGGTTTAGTTTAAGTAATTATTTACCCTTTAAATCCGGATGGTTATGAAACGTCACAGGAATTTAGAATTTATTTTTTCTGCGGTTAGAGCCCCAAACCACAGTTCACGATTAAAGATCCTAAATAATTTTTTAGACTCGTCTAAACTTTTATTTTTGTATAGCCGTTAAATCAATCGGTATGTTAAGCTATACGGAAGAAAATTATCTGAAAACCATTTACCACTTATCCGATAGTGGCACGAAGGCTGTTTCTACCAGCGAGATCGCTGAATCGATGAATACCAAGGCAGCCTCGGTTACCGACATGATTAAGAAGCTCTCCGGTAAAAATCTTATCGCCTATGAGAAATATTACGGTGTAAAGATTACAAAACAGGGCCGAACCGAAGCACTTACTGTAGTACGTAAACATCGACTATGGGAAACATTCCTGGTAAATAAACTAAAGTTCTCGTGGGATGAAGTACACGATGTAGCCGAACAGCTCGAACATATACAATCACCATTGCTCATTGAAAAGCTTGATGAGTTCCTTGAGTATCCTACCGTAGATCCGCACGGGCATCCTATACCCGACAGGGCCGGCAAGATACAGGAGATACGGCAAGTGCCGCTGTCAGAATGTTACGGCAGGAAGAAAATTGTAGTAAATTCAGTAAAACATGGCAGTCCCTCCTTTCTACAATACCTGAGCAAAATTGGTATATATATAGGGGCCGGTATAGCCATACTCGACCGCGTTGATTTCGATGGTTCGCTGGAGGTTCTCATTGACGGCAAGAAAAAAGCTTTCATCTCCAATGAAGCCGCGCAGAACCTCCTCGTGACAACACCCCATTAATAACAAAAAAGATTTATGAATAACGATAGTGCCTTACAACGAAAATCGCTTAGTGAAGTACATTCGTCTGTGCTCACCGATCGCAAAGGCTGGAGTAAATTGTTTGCTTTTCTCGGTCCCGCCTACCTGGTAAGCGTAGGCTATATGGATCCCGGCAACTGGGCAACCGATATAGCTGGGGGAAGTAAGTTCGGGTATACATTGATCTGGGTATTACTGATGTCGAACATGATGGCCTTGCTACTGCAAAGCCTGAGTGCGCGACTTGGTATTGTACGGCAACTCGACCTTGCGCAAGCTTCCCGCAGCACCTACCACCCGGCGGTAAATTTTGTATTGTGGCTGCTGGCAGAAATTGCGATAGCAGCCTGCGACCTCGCTGAAGTATTGGGTATGGCCATTGGCTTGCAATTGCTCTTTGGCCTTCCATTGATTTGGGGGGTAAGCCTCACTGTACTGGATACGCTTTTGTTACTGGTACTGCAAAATTACGGCATGCGCAAAATAGAAGCCTTCATTATTAGTCTGGTAGCGATCATTGGAGGCGCCTTTCTGATAGAGATGGTGTTGGCCAGACCCGCTATTGGCGAACTGGCCCAAGGGTTTATCCCCGCTATACCCAACGATGAAGCGCTATATATAGCCATCGGAATTATTGGTGCTACAGTGATGCCGCATAATCTATATCTGCATTCTTCGCTTGTACAAACGCGCAGGATTGACCTATCAGAAAAAGGTATCTGGACCGCCATCCGCTATAATTTTATCGACTCCGTTATTGCACTCAATGCAGCATTCTTTGTTAATGCAGCGATATTAGTATTGGCAGCCGCTACCTTTTTTAAAGCAGGCATGAATGATATCGTAGATATACAGGATGCCTATAGATTCCTCACTCCCCTGCTGGGTACACATTGGGCATCGATGTTGTTTGGCGTAGCCCTCATTGCAGCGGGCCAAAGCTCCACGATCACCGGCACACTGGCAGGACAGATCGTGATGGAAGGTTATCTCAACCTCCGCATTGCTCCCTGGCTAAGACGACTCATCACACGCCTGATCGCCATTATACCAGCCTATATTGTGATCCTGGTATATGGTGAAGGAGAAACCGGTGCCCTGCTGGTATTGAGCCAGGTCGTGCTAAGCATGCAACTCGGGTTTGCCATTATACCCCTCATACACTTCAACAGCGACAAAGAGAAAATGGGCCCGTTTGTTATAGAACCCTGGATAAAGATCGCGGCCTGGATTATTGCAGCCATCATCGTATCGCTGAACGTAAAATTAGTATACCAGGAAATAACAGGTTGGATAATTGCCGCTGGCGATTATGCCTGGATCGTATGGATAACAGCCGTGCCGGTATGTATAGCAGCATTGATACTCCTGCTTTATATTACCTTCAAACCGTTGATCGAAAAGAGATCCGCAGAAAAAGCAGCCAAGATCCCGCATGGCACAGGCGAGGCCATTGCTGATATAGCACGCCCAGAATATAACCGCATTGCCATCTGTGTAGATTTCAGCAGCGTTGATTCGCAAGCTATCGGCAATGCATTGGCTCAGGGTGGAACGAGTGCACGGTATCTCCTCATCCATGTGGTGGAAACCGCTGGAGCGTTAGTCTATGGCAGCGATATTGCTGACCTGGAATCTGCCAAAGATCACGCCGCTTTAAGCAACTATAAAAATCAGATTATCGCCAAAGGGTATACTGCTGAGTTGAAAATCGGCTTCGGAAAACCCGGTAAATGTATACCCGAGATGGTAAAAGATTTCAATGCTGACCTGTTGGTAATGGGTGCGCACGGTCACCGGTTCTTCAAAGACCTGATCTTGGGTACTACACTCGATACGGTACGGCACCGCGTAAATATTCCGATACTCATTGTAAAAGAAACGAAGACAGCGGAGACGAAACTATAAAAATCAAAAGCGAGTTTGGCATACAGTGACCCGTTTCCCCAATGAAACGGGTCGCGTTGCTTTCATTATCTTTACAATTTTAATATTTGATTCAATGACCGATACCATCGTTGCACTGGCCACCGCTCAGGGACTTTCTGCGATTGCAGTTATTCGCCTTTCCGGTGAAGATGCTATAACCCTCACACAAAAAGTTTTCTCCGGAAAAAACCTGGACACACAACCTTCTCACACTATTCACTTCGGCACATTGCGCGATGGTACTAAAATCATTGATGAAGTACTGGTCTCCATCTTCAAAGCACCTAACTCCTTTACAAAAGAGAACAGTGTAGAAATATCGTGTCATGGTTCACCTGTAATTATAAAAGAGATCATTAAAGTATTATTGAAGAATGGAGCACGGTTAGCGGAGCCTGGAGAATTTACCAAACGTGCATTTCTGCACGGGCGCTTTGACCTTGCGCAAGCAGAAGCTGTTGCTGACCTCATCAATGCAGAAACAGATAACGCGCGACAGGCGGCTCTTAACCAGATGCGCGGTGGCTTTTCAAAAGAGATCAACAACCTGCGTGAAGAGCTGATACACTTTGCTTCACTCATCGAACTGGAGCTTGACTTTGGAGAAGAAGATGTAGAGTTCGCAAAGCGCGATGATCTGCAAAAACTCATCAGACGTATACAGGCCTATTTACTTCCGCTGATACAGTCCTTTGATGAAGGTAATGTTATTAAAAATGGCGTGCCTACCGTTATAGCCGGTAAACCCAATGCTGGTAAATCTACATTGCTTAATACATTGCTCAACGAAGAGAAAGCCATTGTATCGGATATACCCGGAACTACCCGCGATGTAATAGAGGATGAAATGGTATTAGGTGGTATAAATTTTCGTTTCATTGACACAGCAGGGCTACGCGAAACGCAGGATGTAATCGAAGCAATTGGTGTGGAGCGTACACGCGATCGCATGAAGAAAGCATCGCTGATTATATACCTGTTCGACCTCACACAAACAACATTATCCGAAATCACAAGTGAAGAAGAGCATCTGACCTCATTAGGTATACCCTATATTAAAGTGGGCAACAAGGTAGATAAAGCTGAACCTATACTCGTGGAAGAATTAAGAAAGCATGACTTCATTTTCATCAGCGCATCCCAACAGACAAATATAGCAGCTCTTAAAGATAAGATACTCGCATCCTTCCAGGTAAAGACGGTGAAGGCGGGCGATGTACTCGTTACCAACCTGCGCCACTATCAGAATCTGCTGCAAACCAATGAAGCCCTCGACCGCGTTCTCGAAAGTATGTACAACGGAGTGACTGGCGATTTTTTAGCGATGGACATTCGTCAGGCCCTCCACTACCTTGGCGAAATAACCGGTACCATCACTACCGATGATTTGCTCGATAATATATTCTCGAAGTTTTGCATCGGGAAGTAGTTTATAATCAAGTAAACTAATTACACGTTTAATGTCTGCCCTATTTCGTGCTTAGTTAATTCTCTAAATGCAAAAAGGCAATCTTTCGATTGCCTTTATATTCTTGAATTGAATCTCTATAAACTATGCTCTACGCTTCTGAAAAGCTTTTGGTAATCCATGCTTTTCGAGAAACTGCTTAGAGTCGTTGGCTTTCTTCACAAAGAAAGGCTCGTTACCGTAATCTTTTACGGTGGATTTTATCACTGCTTTGGAACCTGCCTTTTGAATATGTTTATTTTCGCTAACCATTTTTCGACCTCTTTTCTACACTTCAAATTTAAGCATTATTTTCGCCTTGCCATAAAGGCTTCGTAATTCGTGCCTATTTGGAAGGGCTCCCAGCCTATACCCTTTTTAAACGCATAAATCTCCAAAATTGGTTCAATTTGGGCCAAATTCGCAGAAATCCCCATCTGGTAAAGCCTGGTTCGAGCTGGTGTGCTGCCTTCAGCATACACTAGCATATCGGGATATGCAGCCGTAAATTCAAGCACGGTAGTAGCCACAGTGGCCAACACTTTTTGTGTGTCCTGATTATTCGAAGTCGACACATCATCGATCCGACCTTCTGCCTCATTCCAGTCTCCGAAACCTAAATTAAAATAGGTCGTGCCTTCAA
The DNA here is from genome assembly GCF_036786105.1 of Ohtaekwangia sp. Taxonomy (NCBI): domain Bacteria; kingdom Pseudomonadati; phylum Bacteroidota; class Cytophagia; order Cytophagales; family Fulvivirgaceae; genus Ohtaekwangia; species Ohtaekwangia sp. The sequence continues at coordinate 45,238 of NZ_DAIQRQ010000013.1, read as the reverse complement.
CGTTGCGCGGTGAATAACGCACGACCTTTTTTATCCGACCCTTGGGGCCGTCACTCTCGAATTCAAAATCGAGAAAGGAATCGTTTGTCTGAAACTCGTATTTAGATTGATTCACTTCTGAAAACATATTAACTAGTAAACCAAGGTAAGCACGCCTCAGTAATTTACGACACCAGCAATTTCACGTTCTTCGAATAGAACTGATAATGCCGAATCTTATTTAGATATTGTTGTGGTTGATTACGTATACAATGTATACGTATACATTGTATTAGAATTCGTTACCATTTGTTACTGGAATCCCTAAACACACCGACTATCAACGAAGGGAACATTTTGCATCGATAGCTTATAATCACATATACACAGGAACAGTCATTCTCAAAGAAGACATCAAATCATTCCAAACAACGTAGCATATCCGAGTTGAAGAATAAGACGTTGCTCCGCCATATTGAGGCTATACTCGTAGCCGCCACATGTTATGCTTCAAGACGGATTTTGTTAATCAAAAAGGCCAGTCAAATTGTGTTTGTAAGACGACAATGTTTTCTGGAATTAGTGTTAAGCCTTCCTTTTTCAGTGTTAATGTACCCTAGTCAGGCCATATAACTTTGTGTTGTTAATAATTCAAATCAATAACACATTAAATTTTGAAATCATGAAAAAAGTAGTCTTGATTACCGGAGCAAGTTCTGGTATGGGAAAATCTACCGCCAACATTCTTCACGCGAAGGGGTATTCTGTTTATGGAGCTGCCAGAAGAATTGAAGAAATGGATGACCTTAAGGAAAAGGGAATGAATGTCGTTTCATTAGATTTGACCAATGATGAATCCATTCAATATGCCGTCAACTCGATCTTAGAAAAAGAAGGCAGAATAGATATTTTGATCAATAATGCCGGTTACGGATCTTATGGTTCGGTGGAAGATGTTTCGCTCCACGAGGCGAGGCGACAATTTGAGGTGAACCTGTTTGGCATGGCAAGGCTGACGCAATTGGTGCTGCCCAGTATGCGTAGGCAACACTATGGAAGGATCGTAAATATTTCTTCGATGGGAGGCAAAATCTATACACCATTCGGCGCATGGTATCATGCGACTAAACACGCAGTCGAAGGATGGAGTGACTGCCTGCGGTTAGAAGTAAAAGAATTTGGAATTGATGTAGTCGTGGTGGAACCCGGAGGCATTAAGACACCATGGGGAAACATTGCGGCAGAAAATCTCGAAAAAACTTCGGGCAATGGGGCGTATTCAGCGTTTGCGCGTAAGGCCGCGAAGACCATAAAAGAGACGTACAACGGAAATCAATTAACGGATGTGGACGTACTAGGGAAAACCATTGCCAAGGCCGCAACGGATCGAAAACCAAAGACAAGGTACGTAAAAGGCTATATGGCTAAACCGACTATCGCAATACGAAAATGGTTTGGGGACCGCATTTTTGACAAAGTGATCCTGAGTCAGTTAAAATAAATGTCAACGAATGAATTCAGAAATTCAGAACATCCCATCAATAAGCAAATTGCATGAGATATTCAATTTTGAAAAACCAACGCACCCTTTGATTAGCATCATTGATGTTTCGAAGTGGGAGATTCCTGCGAAATATGTGGGCGTGAAATATACCACGGGGCTCTATTCAATTGCGCTCAAGGATAAAAGCTGCGGATTGCAATACGGCAGAAATACCTATGATTTCAATGAAGGTGTTTTGATTTTTACAGCACCGGGCCAGGTTTCGTCTGTGATGAAACCACAGGCGCTAAATGAGATTCAGGGATGGATGCTGTTCTTCCATCCTGATTTGATCCGCAATATGCCGTTGGGAAGTACCATCGAAGACTACAATTTTTTTTCCTACGATGTACATGAAGCCCTGCATCTGTCGGATACAGAACAGAAAACAATTACTGATTGCGTCGGTCTGATTCAACAGGAAATTTCAGCGCGAATAGACAATCACAGCCAGACTGTTATTTCCTCTTCGCTGGAACTTCTGCTAAACTTAGCCCGACGATATTATGAGCGACAGTTTAACACCCGATCAGCCCGGAATTCAGATGTGGTCAGTCAATTTCATACTTACCTCGGCGATTATTACAAAAGTGGGAGCTTCGGGGAACTTGGACCGCCCGGAATAGAATACTTTGCTGATCGCGTCCATCTCTCGGGAAATTATCTGAGCGATCTTCTGAAAAAGGAAACAGGCTATAGCGCAAAAGACCACATTAATAATTTCATCATCGACAAGGCCAAAACATTATTGCTAGCCGAGTCTAACTCAGTGAGTGAAATTGCTTATAAACTGGGCTTCAACTATCCGCATTATTTCAGTCGCCTCTTCAAATCAAAAACAGGTATGACTCCCCAAGAGTATCGGGACGCAAATTGACCATAGTCTCGCTCTTTTGCCTTTGGGACCAGTAACAGAACACCAAAAATTTCTTTAGGGATATTCAGAGATGCTTAGTTGTATTTTGGTGATATCTGTTACTATTTTGTTATTTGAATCCCTAAACACGCTCACTATCAACGAAGGGTACATTTTGTATCGAAGGACTGCGTCTTGCGCATATGCTTTTATACTTAAATTCCATTTGATTATATTAATTAAAAAAATAGAAAATGAGCTTCAGACAAATAACCATTTCATTCGCGTTCATTATCGCTTACTATACCGGCTTTGCACAAGCCGATTCAGCGGTATCAAAAGAGGATGCAGAATCTTTTCCTAATCCTCCAACTGGATTTAACATTCAACGTCAAGATGTGGCTCATGGAAAGTTGACTGCTGTTCGATACGAATCAAAAACACTCGGCAAAAGCCGAAAAATGAATATTTATACTCCTCCCGGATATTCGGCTAAAACGAAATATCCGGTGTTGTATTTATTGCATGGTCTTAATGAAGACTATCGCCAGTGGACTGAATGGTGCCAGGCGGATAACATTGTAGATAACCTGATAGCTGATGGTAAAATCCAACCTATGATCATCGTGTTACCTAACTGCGATGCTAAGCTAACCTTGACAGATACTTTAAAAGAAAACCGTTCGGGAAGGGCTGATGGTTTTGCCGGCTACGGAAAGTCATTTGAGGAAGATTTATTGAATGATATTATTCCTTATATCGATTCACATTATTCTACTCTTTCTGATCCTGAACATCGTGCCATTGCCGGGTTATCAATGGGGGGAGGGCAATCATTAAATATAGGGTTGTATCACCTGGACACATTCGCCTATATCGGTGGATTTTCTTCCGCTCCCAATACGAATAAGGTCGGGGGTATCTATACAAATGTTGAGTTAGTTCCTGATGTTGATGCGGCCAATAAAAAACTGAAACTTTTATGGATCGCATGCGGGAATAAGGATGGGCTCCTTTGGGTTAGTCAACGAGTTCACCAATACTTAAAAGAAAAAAAAGTGCCTCATGTTTGGCATCTCGATTCGAATGCTCATGACAATACCGAGTGGGACAACAACCTGTATTTATTTGTCCAACATCTCTATAAAAAATAAAAAGATCCCGCAACAAAGGCATAGTCAAAACCGAAACAAAGAATCTTCCAGTGAACTGGGATAAGAAAGGGTACTTTGATGATGTTCAGCAATGGGGAACAAAGTGGTTGCAAGACTTATCCTCCCTCGCTGTAATCGTCCCGTCAGGGACGTCTCCGGATCATAATATTCTCGTTAACCCAGGACATCCTGACTTTAGTCACGTAAAAATCGTTGACAGCAGGCCAATTACTTTGGATGACAGGTTAATATAGATCGATAGACGTGCCCTTATCTTTGCTAACCCTGACTGAACACGATATACCCGCACTTTCCTGTTCATGTTGGTTAACCTCTATCTCGTTTATAAAATATTTACGATCCGCTGCTCAGCTGACAAATTCTGAAGCCATCGATGCGCATCGGGCAATCTTTTTTTGAATCGCATCTTTTTTTTTAACATGAATATTACGTAAACAACAAGGGGGAGCATACAGGAAGAGATGAAACGGAATGCATAGCTATCAAGAGGATTAGTATCCTCTCAAATAGAAATACAGGCATTTGCAACCTGTTCGGATCATTTGCTTTTCATTATTGATTCTGTAAAATCAAACTTAAAATTACATGGTGCTATAACAAGCTGCTGTATGCCGTGTGTGTAAATTTTATACTTTTAAACTGAATAAATGATCTAAAAATTGTACACGATTTATCATTTGATGCAATCGTTCACCTCTGTCCGGTAATACCAACATCCAAACGCATGCGGAAAATTAGTCCCAAGAAGAACCTGGTAAAAGTGTTGTTCGCGGCATTAATTGCCTTACAAAGATTCTTTGCTTTCCAGAATGGCAGCGTCAGCTGCTCACGAGATATGACATCATCAAGTTAATTAAAATTATTGCTGCTCTATCGTGAATGAGTAACTTAACCTGATAGCATTGACAAACAAGATGCGCCTATATATCTCCTTTATTTTGGTTTTCCTCGGTTGCTGTAAATCAACCATTGGTCAGCAGCTCTTTATACAGCGTTATCCAACCGAACTACACAAAGGGGCATTTCAAAACTGGGATATCCAGCAAGATCGCCAGGGTATTCTCTATATCGCCAATTCGTATGGAGTCTTAATATTTGATGGCACGCACTGGGAGAGGCTGACGTTACCCGGTGAAGGATATTGCTGGTCACTTGCCAGCGATCAAAATGGAAGAATATACGTAGGCGCCGAGAAGGAATTCGGATATATCGAAAAGCAACCGGATGGCAATTTCCAATATATTTCACTGGCAGCATTACTGGATGAAAAGGAACGACTTCGCATTGCTGCCGTTGGGACTATAGCGGTGTTCGACAGATCTGTCTTTTTCGGGGACACCCAACATTGTTATATATACCGTGACGGAAAGATTACTGTTCTAGATGCGCCTGATAAATGGTTTCTCCCGCTAGACCATTCATTGTATGTACTGGATGGTAAAACGTACACAACCTATCTTTTCAAGAATGATGCATTCATAAAACAAAGCGTACAAATAGACGGCGATGATATCCGATTAATCCAAAGCCACAAAGAAAAATATTTGTTGATTTTAGATCGATACAATAGATTGTTATCGTTCGACCCTGCATCACCCAACCAGAAAATAAAAATTGTTTCTGAAGGGATTAATGCAACGTTGAAAGATCTTTTTATAAGACGGATACTTCAGTTGACGGATGGAAGGTTTGCATTCCTCACGGATCGCGAGATAATCATTACGGACCCGGATGGAAAAATTCAAAACCGGGTAACGAGCGCAATGCTGAATGAAAGTAATTTATGGAATACAGTATTCTTTGAAGACGCCCGTCATAATTTATGGTTTGCAACCGACGAGTTCATCGGGATGATTGCCACCAGCTCTCCCATCGCGTACTATGACAAGACTAACGGTTTTAAGGGAGTTGTATTTTCCCTGGCAATACAAGGTGAAGAGCGATATATAGGTACAGATATAGGTCTGTATCACCAAAAGCAAAATGACCAGTTCGAAATGGTTCCAGGCACGAACGGTACCGTTTGGAATATCTATCGTTTCAAAGATCGCTCATACATCGCTCATTTGGAGGGAGTTTTTGAAGTGATCAATCAGAGAGCAACCAAATTGGTATCCGGTATGGAGGTCCTGTCGTTGTGTATCCTTGAACGGAATCCGGAATGTATCGTGATGGGTACTTTTGATAAGGGTCTATGGCTGCTGAAAAAAAGTAAGGGCTCCTGGAGAAAGCACAAGATAAAAGGCTTTGAAGAAGAAACACGATATATACAGGAAGATAACAGGGGTAATTTGTGGATTTCGCACGAAACAAAAGGAATCTGGAAATTACGGTTAAATGAAAAAATGGACTCAGTCGTTGAAAAAAAGACTTACACCGTTTCTTCCGGACTCCCTTCCAATGCAAACCGTATTTTCAAATTGAGTGATCAGAAGATCATTGCAGGAACCGACCAAGGTATATATTGCTACAACGAAGCTAAAGATCGTTTTGAGGCTGACGAAAGATTTACCGAAGCACTACATGAAACTGTAATTTACGGATTGGCGGAATCACCGGCGGGGCAAATATACTTCCGTGGAGCAAGTGCCGTATCTGAAATAGACGTTGCAGGAGTATTGACAAGAAAATCAGACGGCAGGTACGAAGCATTTTTCACACCGTTTAATAAAATTACCTGGGTTGGTTCGGGTATACCCTTGGCGGCTGGTCAAAATGAAGGCTGGTTTGGCAACAATAGCAAAGTAATAGTATATAATCCAAACCAGCGAACATTTTATGAGGAGCCACTCCAGCCTGTTATTAATAAGGTAATGACTGCTGACTCGACTATTTATGCAGATCGCATCACCCAGGAGACAGCGGTTATACCGTACTCTCATAATAATATTTCATTCGATTATAACGTGATTTACTTCGAAGACGCTGAAAAAAATGAATTTCAATATAAACTGTCAGGCCTTAATGAAGAGTGGTCTTCCTGGAGCAGTACGAGAGAAGCAAACTTTACAAATTTACGAGAGGGCAATTATACCTTTGAAGTGCGGGCACGGAGTGTTTATCACAATGAAAGCGACATTGCAACTTTCTCTTTTCAAATCACACCGCCTATATATAGAACCGTATGGGCCTATATGGTATATACAATGCTATTTATTGCTGCTGTATATGGTTTTAGCATTTTGCGAATGATAAGCGTAAACAGGCAAAAAGGAGTTCTGGAGCGCGAAATTCATAAAAAGACCAAAGAACTGATAGCTATGAACGAAGAAATTCTCTTACAAAGTGAGACCCTGGAACAGCAAGCCGAAATACTGAAGGCATCAAATTATACAAAAGATAAATTATTTTCGATTATCTCCCACGATCTGCGCGGGCCGATACGCCAGTTCTGCGAAATCTTTAATTTGATTGATCGAGGCTATATATCAGTAGAAGAATTTCAGCAAAAACTTATGCCTGACTTGAAAGAGCGGGCCAACTATGTTGCTACGCTAACGGACAATTTACTGCACTGGGCTAAAGGACAAATGGGTGGTATTCAAGTGAACAAGTCTGCATTTGATATCCGGGATATAATTCATGAAAATATTAACCTGCTCAATCCGCAGGCTATTAAAAAAGCAATCACACTTAAAGCAGAAATAGCTGAGGGGTATCAGTGCGTATATGCTGATCAGGATATGATTAAACTCATCGTCCGCAACCTGATTAGTAATGCCATTAAGTTCACTCCTGAGTTGGGGACTATTGAAGTCAGTACCAGAATAGAATCTGATAATGTATGGGTATCTGTGCACGACAACGGAACAGGTATTCCTGAAGATGATATCGACAAGATTCTTCGAAAAGAATACTTTACTAAATATGGTACATCCGGAGAGAAAGGGTCTGGACTTGGGTTGATGCTTTGTCGCGAGTTTGTTGAAAAAAATAATGGAATCTTCGATATCAAAAGCAAACAAGGCATCGGAAGTACATTTTCATTCAGTTTAGGCATTTATAAAAACTAACTTTTTAAAAGCCCGATTTTAGAAAATATAAATTGTGCCTGATAGCCATGATTAAAACCTGAGGATACTCAAATTCCATACCGTTGCTACGAGCAATCTGAGGCAACCATCATGGAAGGTCTTAATATGGTAAGGACTGTTCTGTATTACACAGCATTAAAATACAGGATAAGCACCACAACGAGGCAAGTTCGCAATATCTGGAATCAATGTGCAGGTGATAGAGAACGAACTTACCTCTTGAGAACAGGTAGTACCACTTTGATGGAAGTCAGTAAAAATACAGATGTCGCTGTTAGTGTTCATCCCATGTGTTGATAAGATCATTTGCTATAGCTTTGAGGTTAAAATTGATCAGAAGTTTGGCATCTAATTTTTTAAATATTTAACCGATGCGATACCTCTCTACGGTGTGCATATTTTTTTTAACGTGTTTTATTACGCATGCGCAGCAGCTATTTAAGCAGAATTATCCCATTGAGGTTTACCAGGGTGCCAGTCAAAACTGGGCTATTCTTCAGGATAAACATGGCGTTATTTACGTTGCCAATTCAGAGGGACTTCTCCGATATGATGGCACTCGCTGGGATCTTATTTCCCTGCCAGACAGGGAAGCTATCTACTATGCTGACATTGATTCTGAAGGAAACATATACACATCATCAACGTTCGAGATTGGCGTTTTTAAGATTGGATCAGGCGGTAAATATGAATATCATTCATTAACCCATAAGATTCCCGGCTCTTTCAGGCTGGATGAACGCACCGGTGTAAGAGTCTTTAACAACGAAGTATTTTTCTGCAACGAAAATCATCTATACATATATACCAACGGTGAATTTAAAGTTCATCACCCTGGAGGTGAAGGTTTTATTGTAAGCCGAAATAACATATACCTGAAGAAGGGAGGCGGCTTATACAATTATAAAAAAGAGGGATTTGCTTCCCAATCCTATTTTACAAAAGCGAAAGACAAACACTACAGGTGGTTTTCCAATAATTATAGCGACAACCTGTTGGCGCTCGATGACAGAAATCAGGTTTGGTTAGCCGATGAGAAGCGCCCAGATGATGAATGGAGAGTGCTTTCTGAAAAGCTCAATAAAAACCTGCAGAATCTCAAAATACAGAATATAACCACTACCGGCAATGGTAATATTGTGGTTCATATAGGAAGAGCTATACTTTTCTTTAATGGCAAGGGTGAATTGGTATATCGCATCGACAATGAAAATCTTCTGGAAGGAGATGCATTTGTTATGGAAGACCAGCAGCACAATCTATGGTTTAATGCCGATTCAAATATTCTTCAGGTTATTGCCAGCTCTCCTGTCTCCTATTACGATGGTAATAACGGGCTGAAAGGATTTATCATGTCGTTTGGCAGTACAACCCAATACCAATATATAGGAACAACAAAGGGCATTTTCTATGAAAAAGACAGAGGCACATTCACCATGCTTCGCGGAGTAGAAGGCGGTATCTGGAATCTATACAATTTTCACAATACAGTTTATGCATGTCACGATTCCAGTGTGCTGGAATTATATCACGACAAAGCTAAAATAATCATTAAGCATCCGTGGGTAATGTCGCTATGTTCGCTAAAAAATCGGACTGACCGTATGATTATGGGCACTTACAATACTGGAATATGGTTATTGCAGCATAAAGATGGTAAATGGTCCAAGAAGAAAATCAAAGGATTTGAAGAGGAAACCCGCAATATACTAGAAGATGAAGAAGGCAATATCTGGATCAGCCATCTCAACAAAGGCATCTGGAAACTGAAACTGAATGAGGAGATGGACTCCGTAACTTCAAATACATTCTATGATAAAACCAGTGGCCTTCCATCGAACATTTATAATAAAATACATCGCCTGCAGGGAAAAATTGTTGTATCAACGAGCAACGGCATATATAGCTATAGCAAGACGCGCAATTCTTTTGAACAGGAATCTGTATATAACAAAGCGCTGGGTAGCAGTTTTTGCATTTACACGCTTACAGAAAGTCCGGAAGGTGATATATATTTCTGGGGCGCCCATGCGAAAGGCAAAGAGACAGCCGGGGTTTTGCAAAAGCAATCCAATGGAGAAATGAAGCTGCTGCTAACTCCTTTTAATAAAATTGCTACGTCATTCCGAAATTTAAGAGTAAGCGTTGACGCTCCTATACTGTTTACAAATTCCGGTGAAGTCTGGATTGGAAGTGACCAAAAAGTCTATAGTTACAATCCGGATCAAAAAACATTTTATATTGATCCTATACATGTATCTGTACAAAAAGTGTGGGCCAGTGATTCTTTGATTTATGAGCATTCTACTAACACAACAAGTCCGGCCCTGCGTTTTGCTTTCAATAATCTCAAGTTTGAATTTCTTTGTTCTTCACTGGAGAATACTGAAATGAATCAGTATCAATACAAAATTGAGGGGTTTGAAAGCAAATGGTCCGAATGGACTACCGGAAGAGAGGCACATTATACTAATTTACCGGCAGGAGATTATATTTTTTACGTACGTGCAAAAAATATTTACGATGTTATCAGTGAACCGGCTTCATTTCCGTTCCGTATTAATCCACCGTGGTATAACACCCGCCTTGCTTACCTTGTATATATAGGCTCCATTTTTATTCTAGGTTATTTACTTGTTGAGTACAGCGTAAGAAGAGAGAAAAAACAAAAAATGATTCTGGAAGGGATTGTTAATGAAAAAACAAAAGAATTGATTTATGTCAACAACCTACTATTAAGCAAAAACGATCAACTCCAGAATGCCAACACAATAATTGAAGGTCAAAACAAAGAAATAAAAAACCGGAACGAAACGCTTGAAGACGAAGTTCACAAAAGAACAAAGGAACTTGTTGAATATAACCAGCAATTGGAACAATTTGCGTTCGTTACGGCCCACAACTTACGTGGACCGGTTGCCAGGATGCTGGGACTGGGTACTGTTTTGCGGATGACAGGTGATAACCCTGAAGAAAAGAAATCTATAACTGACAAGCTGTTAACCACCGCTGAAGAAATTGATTCTGTAGTTAAAGATCTCAACAAGATTTTAGAGGTAAAGAATACGCCTAACCAGTTGGAAGAATTTAATCTGCAGTCGGAAATCAGTGAAGTAATTTCACTTTTTAAAAGAGAAATTACCAATACAAATGCAATAATATCATGTCATGTATCAGACGTGGAGGTCATAACTACTTCGCATGCATATCTGAAAAATATACTATATCAGCTGCTTAGCAACTGCTTAAAATTCCGGCATCCTGATCGAATACCGGATATCCGCATAACTGCCACCGATACTGAAGATTATATATGCCTTGCAGTAACCGACAATGGACTAGGCATGCATTTGCAAAAAATTGGAGGGAAACTTTTCACTCTTTACGGAAGATTTCATTTACACATTGAAGGTAAAGGAATTGGTATGTATCTGGCAAAGACCCAGATTTTATCGCTGGGTGGAAAAATTGAAGTTGACAGCGAAGTGAATGTAGGGACGACCGTCAAAGTATTTTTCAGGAAATAATATAGATCTTACTTATTAGGTAACGCGTCAATATTAGCAGGGATAGTGAAATAATCAGCACTTCATCTTACAGCGTAACTCAATTATTGCCGTAGTAACCTCACGCTCGCAAATGTTGATAGGGCAAACTTCATTTCGGCAGGCATAGTAATTGTTTTTTTATCATCGGTGATTTAGTTAAATTTCAACGGTAGTTAGAGAAACCATTTACTCATTGCACAGTCTTTATGAAATCAGTTCTTTTAGGGTTAATTTTTGTGCTTAGTCAGCTATGCTTGTATTCACAATCCCCTTACAATACCAATATATATAAAGCTTTACCGTTTTCTAACATCGCAGTAAAACTTGATTCGTCATGGGTAAAACATCGGGAGGATTTAAACACAGAATATTTGAAATCGCTTGATCCTGACAGGCTACTCCATAACTTCAAAATAAATGCAGGGCTTCCATCAAATGCTCAACCATTAGAGGGTTGGGAAGCTCCTTACATTGGGCTTAGAGGCCATTTCGTTGGCCATTACCTATCTGCTCTTTCGAATGTTGTGCAAAAACAAAATGACAAGCTGCTTCATAATCGCTTAAACTATATTGTTGATGAACTTTATAAATGTCAACAGGCATTGGGGCATGGATATCTAAGCGCTTTTCCGGAGCATGATTTCGATACGCTCGAGACTAAATTTGGCGGAGTATGGGCACCTTACTACACTTACCATAAACTCATGCAAGGCTTACTGGATGTCTTTGTACGGACGAACAACAAAAAGGCCTATGACATGGTGCTTGGTATGGCATCATATGCCAGCAATCGGATGGCCAAACTTGATGCAGAGACTATCGAAAAAATGCTTTATACTACGGAAGCTAATCCGGCAAATGAAGCTGGCGCTATGAATGAAGTCTTATACAAACTATATAAGATATCAAAGGATCCTCAACACCTGGCACTTGCACACATATTTGACCGAGAATGGTTTTTCAATCCCCTATCCAACAATGTTGACATTTTATCCGGACTTCATTCAAACACCCATTTGGTACTTGTGAATGGCTTTGCGGAAAGATATTCTATAACTAAAGAAATTTCTTATCGTGATGCTGTCGTAAATTTTTGGTCTATGCTTATTAATAATCATGCATATGCTAATGGCTCAAGTAGTGGCCCGCGACCAAACGTAACAACACCAACGTCATTAACCTCAGAACACTGGGGTGTACCCGGCCATCTAAGCAGCACGATGACCAAAGAGATTGCAGAATCATGCGTATCGCACAATACACAAAAGTTAAGCGCAACACTTTTCACCTGGACGGTTGATCCAAAATTTGCAAATGCATACATGAATACATTTTACAATTCTGTATTAGCATTACAAAGCGCCCATACAGGTGCTTGTGTATATCACCTGCCATTAGGCTCACCACGACAAAAATCATTCTTGAAAAATAATGATTTTCGGTGTTGCAATGGATCCAGTATAGAGGCTTTTTCGTTGCTTAATTCCGGAATATACTATCATAGCGATTCGGCATTATGGGTAAATCTGTATGTTCCCTCCCATGTCTCCTGGGCAGAGAAAGGTTTTACACTTCAACAAAAAGGAAGTTTCCCCCAGGACTCTGTCGTTAATTTTACAGTGGAAACGAAAAGAAAGTTCTCACTTGCCATTAAGTTCCTTACACCATCGTGGGCTAATAACGTTGATGTATATATCAACAACATAAAACAAAATATTAACACTGCTCCGAACTCGTACATCAGTCTGAATCGAGAATGGAAGAATAAAGATAAAATACGTCTGGTTTTTCATTATAACTTTTATATTAAATCCATGCCGGACGACAACAATGTAATCGCTATATTTTACGGCCCTACTCTTTTGGCATTTGATTATCGCTCAGAACTTATACTAAAAGACGATCAGGCAGACATTTTGCGTAACCTTTCGGTGGCCGCTGATCACAAGACCTTCAATCTGAAGAACGGAGGAAAAGTGTATTCACTCAAGCCGCTGTATGAAATTGAAGGCGAGATATATGGAGTCTACGCGACTGTCAGAAATTATTAATTGAGTTCTGATTACAGGGCTATAATATAGCCAACCGGCAACAGCTACTTTACGATCGAATGTTTTTTTGCTGTAACAAAGCACCATAACTCCATGGTCGATCTTTTGCATAGACGTCAATTCCAGTTCGCTTTTCATTCCGCTAAAAAAATTACCGCTTCGAGTTCCCATAATGTGCGGCTGCACCACAAACTTGAACTCATCTACAAGACTGCCTACAGCAGCGTTTTTACGAGCATAGTTCTATTTCGGCTACTCTAAAAAAAACGGGAATGCTTCGTTGGAAGCATTCCCTGGTGAAATGTGTTAAAGACTCGGAATTTGAAACGTTAATTCTTAATCACTTTTATTGTTTGTGTTCTCTTAACACCATTCACTTTCAGAATGTAAATACCCCGTGTTAAAAGCGAACCCATAGTTTGCTGGTCTGCAACGTGACCATCACCAATGATTTCCATTTGTTTGCCAGCAAGATCGTACAGCACGATGCTTCTAACTTTGGAAGGTTCTTTCACAGTAACATTGATTGCAGATGTAAACGGATTCGGGAACACCTGTAAGACATAAACTTCACTCTCGTCAGTTTCAGATTGTGCTTCCACGCGTCCACTTGTTGTCGTTACAGTCCATTGCTGGTTATTGCTCGTGCTACTTGCCCATTGACCGAGGTCCGCGCCATTCGTTGTGTTGCCAAGGCCATCAAGATATAATCCGGTTGCGCGGTTCTTGAACTTGACATAACTTCCTGCTGTTTCTTGTTGCCATTGCAAATTGTTGCTGGTAGAACTGGTCCATTGGCCCGCATACGAACCATTCGTACTGACACCTCTTCCATCGATGTATAATCCAGTAGCGCGGTTCTTGATATAAACATAAGACCCACTGGTTTCAAGTGTCCACTGCTGGTTCGTGCTTCCACTGCTGGCGTACTGTCCGCAATGGTCTCCGGCGGAAGTTCTTCCCATTCCATCTATTAATAATCCTGTGGCTCTGTTCGTAATCGTTACATAAGTTGTGCCTCCACTTACTGTGATGGTAAACACCTGCGTGCTTTGACAACCTGATGCATTAGTATAGGTCGCCGTTGCTGTGCCTGACGATGTAGGCGTTATTGTTACTTCGCGATTAGTACCAGAAGCTAGTCCACTCCAACTCCATGATCCGCCTGTAGTAGGCTGAGGGCCCAGGACTACGGTTGCTCCTGAAGACACAGTGGCGCTGCTGGTTTGAGTCCACGTGCCGCCATTAACCTGGATATAGGGAGTAATAGTTGTAGGCGTACAGCTGCTGCCACCGGATTCGAAAGCAATCAGACCACGTCCCACGGTACCCATATACGCCCGGCCATATACGTTCATATCGCCTATTACAAAGTTACCGTTCCCCACGCCACCGTACTCATGGGCATCGTCGTTTATTCGTGTCCAGGAAGCGCCCTGGTCCGTAGAACGGAAAAGACCTTTCACTCCACTAACCGTTCCCCAAATATAGACAGCGGGATAAGTAGCGCCCGTGGCAGCTTTACCAAATCCAACTGCTTTGCAATACGTAACATTGGGAACCGTTGTCCATGAGGATCCATTATTGGTCGTATAGGTTAATCCGTTCGCCAACGCTATCCATACATGTCCCTCATTACCGGGAACAGCTCTTGCCCGAAGTGACCCACCGGCACCAGGATTAGAGGAAGAAGCGCTAAAACTTACTCCTTTATTGGTACTTACCAGTAGTTGTCCACTACTAGAATTATAAATATAGAATTTGTTGGCATTGACGTAATCTGCTATCGGACAAGCGTCCTGCACATTCGTAACTCCGGTGCTTGTCCAGGATGCTCCATTATTGGTTGAATAATACGTGGTACTTGAGCCGCTGGGACAATGAAGCGTTGTATTTCCATCTGCCGACAATGCGATTTTCCCATAGGTACCATTAACAGTAGCCTGTGTTGGGAAGGTTGCTCCCTGGTCGGTAGAGTAATTTATTTTATTATCTGTAACCATTGCCACTTTACTCGTGTTGTTCGCGGCATAGGCTACGCCACTGATCGCATTCGGAGAAGGGTTGATTAACTGAGTCGGATAGGCATAAATATCAGAATACACCGCTCCGTGTTGGTCGCCCACGCCTTCTATAAAAGGACCACCGGGAATGCTTATAGCATCAAGGGGTACCGTTTCTTCCAGTCCTTTTACATCAAATTTCCAGGAAGTAGTGGAAGCATTGATATCATCGCAGGTAAAAAGTCCATTCCCCGACATAACCCTTACTTTTGCCGTATTTTTCGGATCAAAGTCAATGCAATCTGCCCAATGTATCCCATAGGGAGCGATCCAGCCAATGCCATTGGTGTTCAGGGTACTTGAAGATGTCAACTTCGAAGTCCAGGTACTTCCTCCATCAGTAGACAAGAAAATAAAATCTCCCCATGTGTCGCCAAACTCGTTGTTATTCCAGACGTTAACCGTGGAAACGATGACCCTGTTTTTATTTGTCGGATCAACACTCACGCCTCCATAAGGAAAATTATTGCCATTGGGCGTAATGTTGGTCCAGGTTCCCGTAGCCGTAGCAAGTTTATAAACTCTTCCGCTGGTGCCGTTCGATGGTCCCTCAGAATCCGCCATGGATACATATAAAGTAGAATTATCGGACGATAAAACAGCCCTGTGAGGCATAAATGAATTATCCGGCTGAATAGCCGTAAACGTGGCACCGCCATCGGTACTTTTGTATATGTTACCGGCCCCTGTGCGGGAAACTCCTATATAGATCGTTTTGGTGACTCCTCCCACTGCACTGGAAGGATCAAACACTACAAAGTTGATTCCGTTTCCATTGCTGGTAGTTGTTACTCCATTCCACGCCAGTGTCCAACTGGCTCCTCCATTGGTACTTTTAAACAAGCCATTTGCTTGTGTTCCGCAAAAAAGGATGTTGCTGTTATTAGGATCCACCGCCAGACGTTCGCCATTACCCCTTCCCAAAGAATTTCCGTGCGTCTTAAATTGTGACGTTGTCTCCACTATAGAAAATGTATTTCCCTTGTCTGTGGATTTTAAAATGGCTGTTTTTCCACCATTAAAGTAATCAGTCCCGCAAAATAGATATAGATTATTTGCATTCTGAGGATCCAGCGCCAGCGCTTCCACTCCCTGGTAGGTAGTTTCATCCTCAGAATTCCAATCGAGCAAAGGAATCCATTTAGAATTTGTGGCATCCCAGCGGTAAGCACCTCCAACATCGGTGCGGCAGTAAACATCGCCTGATGTTGGATGGTGTACGATCCCGGTTATAAAACCACCTCCCCCAAAGGCTACATTCCCAATTGTTTGCGCACTTAGTTTAGTTTGTGAAAAGCAAAAAAGAATCAGCCACAAAGCCACCATAAATCGTGGCCGGCTAAGGTGGCGCCATTTTGATTGTGACAGCCTTCGAGGCTCATCAATTCGTCGAAATTTGTCCATAGGTGCATTTAATGTTTAAGGTGAATAATTGTTTTTTGATTTCTTCTTTGCCTGCCGCCATTTCAGGCGCAACGGATTGCAAAGGCATTCGTAATCGATTGCAGAATAAAAATATAGAGATCAAAAAATCAATACGTCCTGATTAATAGTATCAGGAGTCCACAAAGGCTACAGACCTGATGATATGGACGTGGAATTACACATTCAGGACATTTTATACCCTGTTCAGGAATTTACAGCAGGTGCAAAATGGAGAACAGAGGCGTTCAGAGTTAAAGGTTGTGACGTTATACGTTACCTGCTATGGTTGTTTCGTCACTTTTTGTACCTCGATGTGTTTGTCAGGATGTATGAAAAAGAGAAAAGCAGAAATACCAGTTGCGCCGCTGGCGACACAATTGGTTTTCTGCTTCTAAATATTCTCGTGTAGGCCACAGAAGCGGCAACTGATCTCAAATGAAATGATTGGTACTGTTACAACTCCAATATGATTCTCTCACCTGAGTAATCAACTTTCTTTAAAACCGGATTGCCCTGTCCGTCAATTACAATGATCTGGAATGAGCGGTTTACCAACATTCCGTCAAATTTTCCTTCACGTTTATCGATCACGAGTTTTCTGTTCTTGTCATCCCATGTGAAGTTGATCAGGGAGTATGCACCCTGCTCGTAGTTGTAATTATCGTTTTCATCTTCATAGAGTGTGAATGAACCATCTTGCCCTGTATAGACACGAATATCAAGAGTAGTCCAATCCTTCTCCGTAGCGTATTGCACTTTCGGACCAAACGGTATAATGGAACCACTCTTTACATAGACCGGAATAATATCAAGAGGAACATTCTTCTCAACGCTATCACCGCCGTTATGCTTTTCATTTGTCCAGAAATCGAACCAGCTCGTTCCTGATGGCAAATAAACTTTTTCCGAGCCTGTCCGGGAGAAGTCTTCTACCTTTACTGTATCAGTTTTTTGTATTACTTCCTTAAAATACATGGGAGTGGTAACGGGGGCAATCATCAACGATTTTCCAAACATAAACTGGTCATTGATGTTATGCGTCTTGCGATCTGATGCAAAGTCCATTACCAATGCTCGCATCATGCTGGAATGTTCATGGGTAACTTGCCATGCGGTAGAGTAGCTATAAGGAAGCAGGCTATAGCGAAGATTGATAAATTTTTCAATGGCATCGTATACCTTATCGCCCTTCTTTCCAAACTGGTATATTTCACGTGGTGCGTCTGCGCCATGAGAACGCATCATTGGACAAAACGTACCGAACTCAAGCCATCGCGTATATAGCTCACGATATTCGGCGTCATCGAGTTTTTTGTCAAACTCCCACAGGAAAAAACCGCCTAAGTCGCAGTTCCAGTAAGGAATACCGCACAGCGAAAAATTAAGACCTGCAGGTATCTGGTTTGCCAGTGCTTTCCAGGAAGCCACTATATCGCCAGACCAGGTGTTGGAACCGAAGCGTTGTTGTCCTGCGAAGGCAGAGCGCGTGAGTATAAATACTCGCTTATCGGCAGTAACTTTTCGCTGGTGCTCGTACACCCCTCCCACCGTCATGAGCGGATAGGCATTGCGTACTTTTCTGAACGATCCGAGGTGTGTTTTAAGATCGAGATCTTCCGGTTTGAATTCCATGTGATCGGGCTCTGTCGAATCCATCCACCAGCCATCCATTCCCATAGAGAACAATCCGGTATTGAGATACTTCCAATAGATGTCACGTGCTTCCGGATTGTAAGGGTCATACGGCCGCACACCGGAAGGAAAATTCATGTCGGGTGGCCACACATCTTTTGCAGATAGCGGCCAGGTAAGGAAATCGAGCAACATACCCTTCGCCTTCAGCTCTTCGTATTGCCGGGTCTTTGGCCCGAATGAAGACCAGATGGATATAATGATGTGTGCATTCTGACGATGTATTTCATCCACCATCTGTTGTGGCTTTGGAAATTCTTCGTTCAAAAACTCCATCGCGTTCCAGTGATAGTTATCTCCCCAGTATTGCCAATCCTGTATGATGCCATCAAGCGGCACCTGTAATGCACGGTATTTTTTTACCACGTCTACAATTTCTTTCTGGCTTTTATAGCGTTCTCTGCTTTGCCAGAATCCGTAGGTCCACAGTGGAAACATGGGAGCACTACCTGTTAACTCACGCATGCGGGCAATAACGCCATCGGCATTTTCTCCATACATCAAATAATAATCAATGCAATTACCTACTTCAGAATAGAACTGCGTACCGGTTGAATCATCCGAAAAAGTTGTGGGAGAATAGTTATCCCAAAAGAGTCCATATCCTTTCGCAGATTGAAAAAAGGGAATATAGTCCCAGGTGTTAGCCTGAATCATTTTAACGTTTTGATTTCGTTGAGACATCTTACCGTTCTGCAATATTCCCAATCCGTAAATGGCTTCGTCTCGTTCCAACGTAAAAGTCTGACTTACCGAGTAGGTTGAACTTCCCGCATCGTTGAACGGTTTAAAAGCAGATGTGCCGGCCTTCTCCTGTAACAGCGTGCTGCCATCCGGCTTACTGTACGATATACTTCCTGTTTTGATATCAACCAGTACTTTAATAGCATCACTTGCCACGGATACAGTATGTCCATCTTCCGCTATCTTAAAATCTACAGTTTCAGGTTTCTTTATAACCGACAGGCTTGTTTTATGGATTGCTGAGTCGAGTGGATATTTCAGCACGCGAACAATTTTCGGAGTAATAAATTGTATCTCTACAACGGTAGAATCAATGCGGGTTTTTACCCCCAATTCTGTTTGTTCATAATTTTTAGATGTGCATCCAATGACAAATAATGATAGCAGCATCGCGGTGACATGGTAAATCTGTTTCATGCTATAAAATATAAAGCAGGCTTTGAAGTAAAATACCAAAGTAGCATACTTTTTCACAAACCTTTCCCTTGCAAGGGATGAACACTTGCTCTTTAGGCGCACTCTCTACTGTGGCGCTATCCGGTCTAACGCAAAAAAGTTATTTCTTAACTGCCCTTCTGATCGTTGTAATGCCCCGGTGATCCACCAATTCAATCAGATAGATTCCGGCGGGCAGATCCTTCAAAGATACAATTGCACTATCACCCTGAATACCAACAGTACTGATCGGTTTACCTTGCGCATCAAGAATCGTTACGCGGCGCAATGTGCTTGCATTGGGAATTATGATTGTTGACGTTGTAGGATTGGGATACATCTGGAATCCCTGTGTCTTTTCATTGAGGACACCGGTTACTGGTTCTGTATTTGCAGGTTCCCAGTAAACTACACCTCTTCCGGCACCTGTACCTACATATACTCTTCCGTCAACATTCATATCTCCAATCAGAAATGATACACCTGCAAATTCATGTGCATCATCATTCAGCCGGAGCCATGTAGCACCCTTGTCCGTTGATCTGAAAAGACCTGTGACGCCTGACACCGTACCCCAGATGAAAACAGTCGGGTAGCCGGAGCCTGACATTGCCTTTCCGATTCCAATCGCTTTGCAGTAGGTTACATTGGAAACAGTTGTATAATTCTCTCCATGATCAGTAGAATATTTTAATCCGTTGTCGCCAAGAGGCACCCAAACGTGTCCTTCCAAACCCGGCACGGTGCGTATCAAAGTTGCCACCCAGGGATGAAACAACGTTGTTACGCCTGGTGTACCTGCTGCTGAGAAACTTATTCCTTTGTCGGAGCTTCTTAGCATTTGTCCGGTGTTGGGATGATAGATATAAAAATAATTCGGATTCACCGGGTCGGCTACCGGAATGGCGTCTCCCAGCGATACACCTGAACAGCCCGACCAGCTTCCTCCGTTGTTAGTGGTATAGTAGGTTGTTGTCGAGCTTCTGGGACAGTACAGTATCGTGCCTCCGTCTGCACTGATGGAAACTCTTCCATCTGTTCCCTTATTGGTGGCTACACCTGTCCATGATGCGCCTTTATCATTCGAATAGTAAATAACACTTCCGCCATTAGAAGCCCTTACTACCCGGCTTGTGTTACTCCCGGCGTAGGCAATGCTTTGGTTATTTCCATCTGAAGGAGAAAGTCTTTTTTTCGGGTAAGAAGTGAGCGGCTCATGTACGAAACCTGTTACATCTCCAAAGGAAGAAATAAGCGGCCCTCCGGGAATGCTTATGCCGTCCAGGAATGCTGTCTCTTCAATTCCGATCACATCATATTTCCAGGAAGGATTTGCAGCAGTTATATCCGAACAGGTATATATTCCGCCGCCTCCTATTACTCTTACTTTGTTGGGACTGGACTGATCAAACTCAATACAGTCCATCCAGTTAACCGCACCACCGTCCGTCCAGGCCATGCCGTTATTGTCATAGGTAGCGTTCTTTCCGTTTTTAAGTGTCCAGGTAGATCCGCCATCGGTACTGAGAAAAATAAAGTCTCCCCAGCCAGTACCGAATTGGTTGTTCCAGTACATACCGCAGGTAGAGACTACTATGCGGTTGGCATTTGCAGGGTCTATACTTATACCTCCATAAGGATAATCGCGCCCTTGCGCCGGTGTAACATTTGCACCCGGGGTTATGTTTGTCCATGTTCCTGTAGCGGTGTTAAGCTTGTATAGTTTTCCATATCCATCCGTGGATGATGGCCCCTCATTATCTGAATATGTAACATACATAGTAGTTCCCTGCAGAGCTACCCGGTGCGGCATAAAATCGGTAGTGGCAGTAATGTCGGTAAAGGTCGCACCACCGTCTGTGCTTTTGTAAATATTGCTGCTACCGGTGCGGGAAACACCTATGTAAATAGTTTGGCTGGCTCCGCTTACCACATTTCCCGAAGGATCAAAGAGCACAAAGCATATCCCGTTGCCATTGGGAGTGGTTGTCACGTCACTCCATGCCTGGTTCCAGGTAACACCGGCATCGGTACTCTTCCACAATCCGTTGGCCCGGGTGCCGCAGAATAGTATGTTGCTGTTTTTAGGATCTACGACAAGGCGTTCTCCGTTGCCGCGTCCGCTTCCATTTCCGTGGGCTTTAAATTTGGCAGTAACATCCGTATAGGTAAATGTATTTCCTTTGTCGGTGGATTTCAATATCGCTGTTCTCCCGTTGTTGATATAGGAAGTACCACAAAGCATGTACACATTATTGGCATTCTGGGGATCGAGCGCTAAAGCTTCCACGCCAATAAATCCATTTTCAGATTCGTTGAGCCAGTCGAGCAACTGAATCCATTTCTTGTTCGCTGCATCCCAGCGGTAGGCTCCGCCTACATCCGTGCGGCAATACCGGTCGCCAGAGGTTGGATGGGTAATGATACCTGTCACAAATCCGCCACCACCAATGGGTGCATTTTTCGAAACGTAAGTTTCCGTCTGGGATCTTCCTTCCCGTACAGAAATTAAAAAAAGTAAAGTCGCTACAAGGATCTTGAAGGTAGTCGTAAAAATTGTGCGCATATTCTGATTCAAATGGGTTTTCAACATCATCCGTGTATCCACGGAAAGGCCAGCAAAATATAACGAATACGTTTGTTTAATGTGTATTGAACGTCCAGAATGGGTGATGGAGAAGTCCTTTAAACAAATTCCAAAACGAAGATTTCCCATCAATTGCCGTTTCTATAAGCTTAGATGCGGTCTCAAACTTCAATTTATACATCAACCTTTCTCTTCCTGCTGGCATATTCAGACGGAAGAACCTGGTAAATCTCCTTGAAATACTTGGCGAAATACCGCGGGTTATTGAAGCCCACCCGATAGGCAATTTCCGAAATTGTAAGCTGGCTTTTTTCCAGGAGTTGCGTGGCATGCTGCATTCTGATATTGCGAATAAATTCCCTCGGCGATTTTCCCGTAAGCTCGTGCACTCGCTTATAAAAAACGGAACGACTCACCCCGAGCTCCTGCCATAAATCTTCTACGCTCAAAGCTGCATTGGAAACGTTTTTCTCAACCAGTGCTACAATGTTTTGAATAAACTGTTCATCCTGCGACGTAATATCAAGTTCGGTAACATGTATACCAAATTTCCTGATCAATGCATTTTTCAAATGTTCGCGCTGAGAAATAAGCGTGCGCATCCTCGATTCGAGAATCTGAAAATTAAAAGGCTTGTTAATATAATCATCGGCTCCGCTTTCAATTCCTTCCAGGCGATCGGAATCGGCAACGCGCGCGGTTAACAGAATAACCGGGATATGATTAAATTTCTCGTGAGCTTTCAGCTTCGCGCAAAGTTCAACCCCGCTTATGCCAGGCATCATCACATCGCTCACTACAATATCCGGTGGATCGGACAATATTTTTTTCCATCCTTCCTCGCCAGAGTCTGCCTCGGCAATACAATATTCGTGTTTCAGGTTATCTTTGAGATAGAAACGGAAGTCTTCATTATCCTCAACCAAAAGCACCACGGGTTTATCTCTCAGTACAGCATGTTCACGGGCCGTAGCCTCGTTTTCCGGCTCACTAACAGTTACCTCCTGGGGAATATATTCCGGCAAATGCCCCATCTCTTTTAACGGGATTCTTACGGTAAAACATGAACCTTTTCCTGGTTCACTCTCCACCCGGATTGTTCCTCCGTGTATCTGAACAAACTCCCTCGTGATGGACAGTCCTATTCCGCTTCCCTGGTTTATCACGGTTCGGGGCAGATCACTTTGAAAAAAACGCTCAAATATCTGTTTCTTTTTTTCCGCCGAAATGCCGATCCCGGTATCGCTCACATTAATTTCAAGGAAGTTTACGTTGTTCTCTTCCACGAGCTTCAGTAAAACAGACACTTCCCCTTGGGCCCGTGTGAATTTAAATGCGTTCGATAAAAGATTAAACAGAATCTTTTCAAGTTTATCATGATCAAAAACGGCTTGCAGTGAAGTAACCGGAGAACTGAAATGGAGGCGTATGTCTTTCTTTTCGGAAAGATCTGAAAAGAAAGAAACGGTATCGCGGATCAACGCTATGATGTCGCCCTGCGTGGGATGTAATTTAATATCGTATACTTCCAGCTTTCGAAAATCGAGAAGCTGGTTAACGAGGTTCAAAAGGCGCTTACCGTTTCTCCGCATAAGTTCAAAATATCGCCGTTGTTCTTTATCGCGTGTCTGTGCGATCATCGTTTCAAGTGGCGAGAGGATCAGGCTAAGCGGAGTTCGGAACTCGTGACTCACGTTTGTAAAGAACTTTGTCTTCATACTATCCAATTCACGTGCACGAAGTGTTTTCTCCCGCTCCTGCTCCACCGCATACTTCATTTTTTCACGCTCCTGGATAATCCTGCGGACTACCAATAAAAGAGCAATGACAACCAGCACGTACAGCACGAAGGCGGTGTTGCTCTTCCAGAAAGGCGGTAGCACTTTTATTCTCAAAGACGCGCCTTCTTCATTCCACACGCCATCATTGTTTGCCGCCATAATGCGAAATACATAATCTCCGGCATCAAGATTAGTAAAAGTGACCTTACGCGACTTGCTGTCTGCCATCAGCCACTGCTTATTAAAACCTTCCAGTTTATACCTGCACGCATTATTTTCAGGCTGAATAAAATTCAAGACTGCAAACTCGATCGAAAAAACGTTCATGCCGGAAGGCAATACAATGGATGGCTGTTCAACAACAGATTTATTGAGAATTACTTGTCCATCGATGTGTTCCAGCGGGCGTACAGTTTTATTGAATAATTGAAAATCAGATATGATTACCTTGGGCTTTCGATCGTTCTGCCTGATTTTCTCCGGACGGAAAATGTTTAACCCATTGGAACCACCAAAAATCAGCTCACCGGCCCGCGTTCTTAACGCTGCATTCTCATTGAACTGCTTGCCCTGAAGTCCATCGGCTTCTGAGTAATTGCGAAACGTCAGGTTCATTGCCTCTGTAATAATCATCTGCGTGAGTCCATTGGGTGTAGTGAACCAAAGGTGTCCAGATGAGTCGTCCAGCATCGTAACCACGGCGTTATGCGGAAGTCCGTCTTTTTGGGTAAACGTCCTGAATGTCTCGGTGGCTTTATCAAAAAGGCTCAATCCTCCCAGCGTTCCCACCCAGATTCTGCGCCTTGCATCCTGGTATATGCACAGAATACTGTTGTCGATCAATGTTGAGGATTTGTTTCCTTCCTGGTGATAATGAACAAAATTTTCACTTCCTTTTTTCAGAACATAAATACCATTCGATGTTCCAACCCAAACACTCCTCTCGTCATCCTCCATCAGCACGGAGATATAAGGGCAATACAATGTAGTTTCACCGTGTCCCAGGATACGCCTGAAAACCTTTTTTTCGCGATCGAACAAATTCAAGCCTCCGTCCAGTGTGCCGATCCAGAGGCGCTTTTGAGAATCTTCCAGTATCTCCCACACACTGGTTCCTGAAAGGCTTTGGGGATTTACCGGATCGTTTTTATAGTGTGTAAAATTCTTTCCGTCAAAGCAGTTAAGGCCGCCAAAATAAGTCCCTATCCACAGTTTCTTTTGATGATCAATAAAAAGGCTGACAACTACATCACTGCTCAAACTGTTTGCATTCAAAGGATCATGGCGGTATGTTGTAAACTTTCCGTTTTGCCGGTTAAAATAAATTAATCCTCCTCCATTCGTACCAATCCATAAATTACCCAGATCGTCTTCTACCAGGCGATTGATGTCCTCGAACGGCAGACCATAAGGTTCTGAATATTGATTGCATAGCGGAAACCGCCGGATGTTTTCGTGGTAATAACTCACTCCTTTTTTAAAAGTGCCTACCCAGATGATCCCCTCATCGTCTTTAACCATTGTAGTGATGCTGTTCTGTGAAAGACTGCTTTCATTTTCCGAGTGGTGCTGGATATTGCGAACGCGGAATGTCTTTTTATCCACTACGTTTATTCCACCGTGATCAGTGGATATCCAAATCTGGCCACTGTTGTCCTGTACAATGGCAGTGACAATATCATTGGTAAGCCTTGCTCCTGCAGACCTCGAATGGATATGTGTCAACTTCTTCATCTTTACATCATAAAAGAAAGCTCCCAAGGGGCGGTTGACGAAGTAAATCCAAAGGTTGCCATCACTGTCAATCAGCATATTGCCATACAGGTGAGAATCGCTGCTGTTTATTTCCTGGGTAAACGTGCGATCCCTGTAAACAACCCTGGAGCCGGACTTTGTCAATACCAGGTTTTCAAGTACTCCATTCGAATGAAACAACCAATAGGATTTGTCAGGATGCTGTACGATAGCCGTAACGTTGTTGGATGATACTGTAGTAATATCGTGTGGATTATGCCTGAGATGTAAAGAATGCTTACGCTCGGGATCATAACGCACAACACCCGAGTCTGAAAGTAAGAACCAGTACTCTCCATCGTTGTCTTTCACAATCCTGGTCAGATTTTCAGTTGGAAGTCCAAAGGAGTCGCGGAGCTGTGATGGGCTATAGGAAAACGTTTCATCCCCGGAATTATAAAAACAAATACCGGATGAGGTGACAACGCACATTCTTCCATCGGGGCTTTCAAAAAGACTTCTTATATCATCATGTAAAAGCGAGGTTGAATCGTTCGGATCATGGCGATAAACTTTGACGGTGTTTCCATCATAGCGGTTCAGGCCTGAAATCGTGGCGACCCATAAGAAACCCGTTTTGTCTTTACAAATGCCAGTAACCCGATTATGAGAAAGCCCGTGAGTCGCATTGACGTGTGTAAACCGGTAATCCTGCCCAAACACTCCGACACCACTGCAGACCGATAAAACTGCAGCACAAAAAAACGTTGATAATCTCATTCTATTCCCCGTTCGAAATTCCATCATCAAAAGCATTGAATGGGGTAGTTCAAACTGCCAGCTACCGCGATGGAAAACCGGGAACAAAACAATGAAACAGCCTTGCGTTTTTATCGCATGCACCATTTCATTAACCCGTTTCCAGATCAACAGCTTCGGTAATTCACCGGTTCAACCTTGGGCTAACAACAAACACAACGGATTACCACTTGTGGGATTGATCTACCCTGATCAGTATGTCAAGTAATCCTTTGTTTGAAGGTATGATTTTTTGATTTGCAATCGTTGTAGGTATACTTTTTATATAGCATTTTTGGATTATTATAATCCTACTTTGCCCAGGTTTTGTGGTCTTGTCCACTATTGTCTTAACGCATTACGCGTGACCAGCCCCTTTAAGTGTTGCTGCATCATTTTACTCCTCGCGCGACTTTCAAATCCTTCTGCCAGGTAGTCTTGTTAAACCTTTACAGGGGTTTAAACGATTAATCGCCTTTCAGTAAATACCGTTGGACAAATCTGCAGGCGTGAACGAACCAGTATAAAAGTTTCTAACTGAATTTAAACGACAACCCAGGTAAATATCCTGTATGACCTTTGTTGCGTACATTGGTATATACTTTCAGATAACATTAACCAGAGAACATTTATGAAATACACACTTCTTATATTGTTTTTACTTACCGGCACTTGTTCTATTTCTTTTAGCCAGGAAAAGCAATCCCGCAAAACCGAAAAGCACAGCCCCGTTGTTGAAGAGAAAGGATTGATCAAAGTGTCCGTCATGTATCCTTTTGCAGAAGGCAAGACTTTCAATATGGAGTACTACGAAACGAAACACATGCCCATGGTTGCAGCATTTCTCGGCTCGAACCTGGTAAAATATACCATTGAAAAGGGAGTTGCCAGCGGCATTCCCAACCAGCCATTACCGTATATGGCAATTGGAACTTTCTATGTGAAGAACCTCAGCGAGTACCAGGCGGCCATTGCTCCCAACAGAGATGCTATAAGAGCCGACTTCGCAAATTATACCAATGCAACACCTGTAATTCTGATTAGCGAAGTGGTAAGATAACCGCGAAAGGTTGTTAACCTTTCGCGATCTTCCCTCCTAATTGTCTTGGTTGCTGATAACAACCACAATAATGTTTTCTCCGCCGGTATATTTAGGGTGAGTGGATTTTGATTTACCGATTGAGACCGTTGGATAAAACGGAGAATAGAGCCTGTCATCAAAAATATATTTGCAGTAAATGGAAAGCCGGCTAATTTTAATTAAGTTAGTTTTCAAATTTTCCGTCTGACATCTGAGCCTTCAGGAGAGCTTCTCTTTTATTACTTTATCCAGAATAAAGATGGACGTTTAAAAGTGATAATATATATTTAGAGACTTCATATCCTTAAACAAAGACAGTTTTACAAGTGAATTACACGACTCATTAACGTTTGCTTATCCTACTGTGCTATGCTTATGAAATTTTGGTTTACACTTTTTTTGGCCGCTTCATTTTTTCTTAGCGGTGCTCAATCCAAAAATGCAACAAGAAAAATAATAGACGTACATCTTCATGCCCGTCACTTTGATTCGTACGGCAAGCCTCCCATTCCCAACCCGATAACAGGCCAGGCACCTGCGTGGAAGAGTGATGATGAAGTGGTAAAAGAAACGTTATTGATATTAAAAAAATATAATGTCGTTAAAGCCATTACTTCCGGAAGCCTTGATCGGATAAGCGAATTCCATCAAGCTGATCCGAAAGTAATTATTCCTTCACTGGATTACCCCGATCCAAAAAACAATCCTCTTCCGGATACATCAACCTTTGTCCGGCTTTTCAAAGAAGGAAAGTTCCTGGTGTTTGGCGAACTGGCCCTTCAATATGAAGGGCGGCAGTTAAATGACCCGATACTCGATCCATACCTGAAGATATGCGAACGACTACAAATTCCGGTCGCACTTCATACCGGTTTAGGAGCGCCCAATACACCCTATATGTGTTGTCCGAAATTCCGTACAAGTCTTGGCAATCCGCAACTGGTTGAAGAAGTGTTAATAAAATATCCGCGATTAAAACTTCAACTGATGCACATGGGCTATCCGTATCTTGCAGAGACCAAAGCAATTCTGTACGAGTATCCTCGCGTATATGCAGATATGTCTGTCGTTAACTGGATACTTCCTGCAAAGGAATTTTACAATTATCTGGAAGCTCTTATCGATGCAGGATTTGGCGACCGGATTATGTACGGGTCAGATCAGATGGGGTGGCCTGATGCTATCAGCCTTTCGATTAAAAATGTAGAAGCTGCTCCGTTTCTTTCCGAGTTACAAAAGCAGAATTTATTCTACAACAACGCAGCAAAATTCTATAGCATTGACCGGCCGGAGAAGTAGCGTTTATGTTTTTTTATGCTCAGGACTGAGTAAAGAAAATCGCCTGTAAATTGTAAGCCAACTTTATTTCTGGTATTCAATTTTGATAACATGCCAGGGTGAACTCACCTGCATTTTATTTTCACCATTACTACATCTCCTGCTTCTTTGTTCATCAGCGCATGTAATTTGAGTCAGCATTTCAATGCTTTATTTCAAAATATACCAGAAGAATACGTTAATTTTTTCTCAGGCAAAAATAAAGTTATTAAATTGATCGTAACAGAATCTGAGTAAATGGGAAAAGAACAGAATACTTAACGTGATATTAATTCTTTGATTATTGTTGGAATCGTCAGGCGCAGTATTTTCTGAACAAGTAAGTAAATTGGACGAGCGAGATTATGAACTATTGTATAGGAGGCATTCCGGCAATGAAAACGGGATTATTCGTTCTGATTCTTACTTTGATTATCTCCGCCGGTATTGCCCAGCCGCAACAGATCCGCTTTAAAAAACTTTCCATTGAAGAGGGCCTCTCCCAAAGCACCGTTGAAACTATCTTAAACGACAGCGAAGGCTATATGTGGTTTGGCACCCGGGATGGCTTAAACCGTTATGATGGAAATAAGATTATCGTTTATCATCATAATCCCAAAGATTCAACGAGTATATCCAGCAGCGAAATCAATCACGTTTTCGAGGACAAGGCAAATAATTTGTGGATTGCAACCACCCGGGGAATAGACCGCTTCGACAGACAAAAGGAAATCTTTATTCATTATCGAACAAATAAAGGTGATATAGATGCATCGAGGTTCGTTCAAGACAAAAAGGGCAACCTGTGGCTGGCCAGCTGGGACGGCCTATATAAATTTAATGCAAGGGAAAATCGCTTTATGCTTTTTCACATACAGCCAGACACTATCCGGATGGATGTACCTCAGATTATGGAGGATAATCAGGGTTTTTTATGGATAAATTCGTTGTGGTTTATTGCAAAATTTGATCCTTTAACCGAAAGGCTGAAATATTACTTTCACGATCCAAACAACCCGAAAAGCCTGAGCTTCGGACCACGCCCCTTTACTTTTCAAGATAAAGATGGGAACATCTGGATTGGTTCAATAGGCGGTGGACTTTGTCTTTATAATCCTGCCGATGACAGCTTTACCCGGTATCTGCATGATCCCGCCAATCCCAATAGCCTTTGTCATAATGAAGTGCTTTCCATAACACAGGCCGAGAATGGTGAGCTGTGGATCGGTACACAAAATGGAGGAATCAGCATCTTCGACTATAAGAAAAATCGTTTCAAAACCCTGAAGAAGGATATTAGCAATTCCACAACGCTGAGTAATAATTCCATTCACTGCCTCTACCGCGATCGCAGCAACAACATGTGGGTAGGAACCTGGGCCGGTGGCGTCAATCTTTTTTCACGCTATGGTAACAAGTTTACCAACTACAATGGAGTACTCAATTTTGATAACCCGAACATTTATGCAGTAAAGGGAGATGCCGAAGGCAATATCTGGATTGGAGTAGAAGATGGAGGATTGGTAAGCTTCGATCGGGAGACAGCAAATTTTACCTTTTATCCAAACCAGCATGCCGGAGAATTCCTCACCAACGTAATCTTCTCCATCTCGGAGTATAACAAAGATACGCTGGCCATTGGCTATCACCGGGGCAGCTTTGCCTTTTTCGATAAACGGAAAAAACTCTTTACACATTACTTCGCAAAAAAAGGAGAACCTAATAATGCTACTCCCTCCCCGCCTATACCTGGCAATTTGATTGGTTTTACGAAGACATGTATCCTGAAGGATCATGAAGGAAATTTGTGGATAACCGACTGGGGTTTTGGCGTGAATGTTCTCGATAAGAAGTCTAAAAAATTTACCAACTATTTTCAGGATCTGAAAGACAATACCAGCCTCAACGGTACGCAGGCATTCGTTGTTTATGAAGATAAACAGGGAAATATATGGATTGGCACCGACAAGGGACTCAATCGTTTTGACAAGAAAAGTAAACGGTTTATCCGGTATCAGAAAAAAAGCCGTTTCGACTATGGTGTAAGCAATACCGTTTTCTCTTTGTTTGAAGACAGCAGGGGAATTTTTTGGGTAGGTACATCGGGAGAAGGCCTTATGTCTTTGGATCGCAAAACCAATCAGTTTGTTCGCCATGCTGAGCTGGAAGCATTGCCCAATAATGTTATCAATGGCATACTTGAGGACGATAAGGGAAATCTCTGGATCAGTACAAACAAGGGTATCTCCCGGTATAATCCCATTAAAAAGACAATTCGTAATTATGATGTAAAAGACGGACTGCAGGGAAATGAGTTCAACCGGAATGCCTGCTATAAAGCTCCTGATGGCTTTATGTTTTTTGCGGGCACCAATGGCTTCAATGTATTTCATCCGGATAGCATCCACGATAATCCCCATTTACCTTCTGTTGTAATTACAGGGTTTCAGCTATTCAATAAACCGGTTTTACCGGCAGAAGCAGGTTCGGTACTCAAAACGGCTATCAACGAGACCAGGGAAATTACACTGTCTTATAAACACTCGGTGTTTTCATTTGAGTTTGCTGCGTTGGATTTCACATTGCCGGCTAATAATCAATATGCCTATATAATGGAAGGCTTTGATAAAGATTGGATATATGCAGGCAATCGTCACACGGCAACCTACACAAACCTGGATCCTGGCACCTATACATTCAGGGTAAAAGCTTCCAACAACGATGGGATGTGGAATGAACAAGGAACTTTCATAATTATTCACATCCTGCCTCCCTGGTGGATGACCGCCTGGTTTAAAGCCGCTGCTGTCCTGTTCCTGGGCGGAACAGCGATCGGGTATTATAAGCTGCGAATGCGTGCCATCAAACGACAAAACCGGAAGCTGGAAAATTCGGTTGTTCAGCGAACCCATCAGCTGCAAATGGCAAACGAGGAAATTAGTAAAATCAACACGGAACTCATGATCCGGGAGGAAGAAATTAAAGTACAGAATGAAGAGCTTGCTGCCCGTAACAATGAACTCGTCAGCAAGCAGGAAGAAATTGCCTCTCAACGCGATCTGCTGGCCGAACAGAATCAAAAACTAAACGAGGCACGGGAAACTATTGAAGCACACAACCAGATCCTCGACCTGGAAGTAAGAGAGCGCACCAAAGAGTTGGTTGCTTACAATCATCAACTGGAGCAGTTTGCATTTATTGCCGCCCACAACCTCCGCGGGCCAGTAGCGCGTATTCTCGGCCTTGGACAAGTCATGGAACTCTCGCAAAATAAGCCTGACGATGAAAGAATTATTTTTAACAAACTGATTATTACTACACAGGAGTTAGACAGAGTCGTGAAGGACCTCAATACAATTCTGGAAATACGAAATAACAACAAGCTTGATGTATCGGAAATAAACCTGGAAGAGGAGCTGCGCGCGGTCCAAGCCAATTTAACAAATGAAATTACCGAGACCAAGGCAGAAATCAGGGCAGACTTCACAGCAATCAATACCATTCACGGTGTGAAGCCCTATATCTATAGCATCCTGTTTAATCTCATTAGCAATGCGATTAAATACCGGCATCCCGACCGCACTCCCTGCATCATCCTCCAAACAGCAACCCAGAACGGGTATATTTGTCTCGAGGTAAAAGACAACGGTTTAGGCATCGACCTGGGAAAACATCAGCAACAGCTTTTCAACCTGTATAAAAGATTTCACACACACGTAGAAGGCAAAGGCATGGGATTGTATTTGGTAAAAACACATGCAGAAGCTATGGGCGGCAAAATTGAAGTGGAGAGTCAGGTTAATATGGGTACCTCATTCAAGATTTTCCTGAAGGATATTGTTGCAGATTAAGTAAATATTAATTGCAATTTCTTCAGGGACTTTTCTTATACCGGAAGCCGGCAATCACTCTGTTATTGTAACGTGAGTATAATACCCGCGAAACCACCGATTCGAGTGATAATGTTATCAGCTATATATCACGATATGAAGCATACTGTTATGCTGATTAAGGCATTTATTCCGGGGGAAAGAAATAGATATTATAACTTACTCGGTATACTGTTCGTCAATACCCTTCACAATATCATTGATTCTTGATATGCAGGTATTATAGCGATTAATAATCTCTGTCGGGAAAGCGCTCAATGTAGCCAACATAATTTTCGCCTGATCCAGTTTTATAACATCTTCAATCATCAATCGCTTTTGAGCTTCGTCAATACGGGCGTTCTGTTCAACAAGAATGATAAGCCGGTCCTTCTGCAGGTTATACAACTGTGTTGCGCTAAGCAGGGATGGAATTAACTCCTGGTAAAGATCAAGAATATCGTTCTGCAGTTTCTTATTCTCGATGTTTCCAATCTTGCCGGAAGATTTGAATCCTTCAAAACGTCCGTTGTTCTGAACGAGTTCTACCTTATTGAAGATCGCGTTTGTGTACTTTTTCAAACTATCTGATGCACCAACAGCATCTGTTTTCCTAAAGCGAAAATAAAGAAATGCAGTTTGCTGATATTTGTATCCCGCTTTGTCAGCCTGCATTTCAGAAAGGTCATTCGTTAAATCGTTTTTCAGTCCGATTAAAAATTCCTTCACTTCCTTCTGTTGATGCCGGTGTTCGGCCATGTCGTGAAACCAAATAGTAATACCCACCGCAAATACGATGATGAATATTTCAACAAAGAACTCTTTTATCTTATGAATGAGGGTATTATCACTACCGAAGATACGATATGCCTTTTTGGAGTGTTTAACTACTTCAAGTTCTGCCATAAGTACGATTGCAAAAACTCAAACTTAACGTTTTTTTTAAAATCAGCCCTTGCGTTTTTAGCTTTCTTCATTTGTCCCGAGGCGGATTGTAACTTTTTTGGCCTCTCCGGGAAGGAACCTTAATAGTTGTACAAAATCGGGCGAAATCAATCATTTCATTCCCCTCCCTGCTGAAGGTCAGCAATCTCTTCAAATTCATCTTCCAGCTTAACACTCAGCCTTTCAAAGATGCGGAAGTAACGCGTATAGGTTGCATGGTCTTGCTCCCTCGGGTAAAGAGTTTCCTGAAATGGCGTGCTTCCCGCAGCCTGCTCAAGATCGGAATATATACCCATGTCGATCGCGTTCAGTAAAAAAGCTCCTCTTGCCGCGCTGCTGAAATTCGTTACCGTATGCACAGGCTTATTAAAAATATCGGCCATCAGTTGCGCACAAAAGGGAATAGTGGCAAAACTGCCATTGATGGAAAGACTGTTTATGGCGCGATGCTCCTGTAATATTTTTCCAATGCTATATATCTCGTACAATATACCTTCAATGGTTGCGCGTATAAAATGCGATCGTTCATGTTTGATATTTATACCGAAATAAGATCCGCGAGCATTGGCATTCCACAGTGGTGCGCGCTCGCCCAGTAAGTAAGGCAGGTATATCAGTCCGTCAGAACCCGCACGAACGTTACAGGCTTCCCGTATAAGTCCTTCCATAATCTGCTCGGTATCGAACGGTATTCTGAAATCTCCAAACTGTTTTGCAAACCATTCAAATACAACGCCACCGTTATTGGTCGGGCCACCGGAAACATAGCAGTTCTTGGCAATGAGGTAATTGAAGAAACGCTGTTTTTCATCGCGCAATACTTCCTTTCCTACCACGCGTACCGCGCCACTGTCTTCGATGGTTACCGTTGCTTTATCTTCGCGCCACGTACCGGCTCCTAATGTAGCCATGCAGCCATCGCTTGAACCGATCATAATCTGCGTATCAGGCGATAATCCCAGCGAAGTCTGATATTCTTTACGCAATTTACCCGGTGAGCTGAACACCGACATGAGTCGCGGCAATCGATCGGAGGTAATGCCTGCAAATTCGAGGGCCGTTGGCTCCCACTCCATGGTATGTATATTAAGCAAACCGGTAGCCGATGCAAGACTATAATCAATCACATACTCACCGGTAAGCTGTTGCAGGATGTAACTCTTCATCGACAGAAATTTAAAGGCTTTGGAGAACCTTTCGCTGTCGTTATTTTTCAGCCACGCTATTTTAATCAACGGCGACATGGGATGTATAGGTGTGCCTGTGGCATTGTAAATTACTTTGCCTAAAGGCGATTGTTTTAACTCATTGGCTTCCTTCTTTCCGCGGTTGTCGGCCCAGGTAATCACATTGCCCAGCGGCACACCCTGGTGATCAATTGCCAGTACGCTGTGCATCGATGCCAGAAAGCAAACTGAACGAATGCTATACATCTTCGGATGCAGCTTCTCGGTGATTAGATTTTTAAGCACATATAGCATGGTAATAAAAATCTGCTCAGGGTCCTGCTCGCTATAGTCAGGCTGAATATGAAACGTTGGATACGATCCCTTTGCAGATGCAACTACATCGCCCTTCAAATCAAATGCAAAAACGCGCACCGCATTTGTTCCCAATTCTATCGTAATGATGCATTCCATGGTATAGTATAAATAAAGTTTATGTCTTTTTTCGGAATTCAACCGGTGTATATCCGGTTAGTTTTTTAAAGGTTGTGGAGAAATGCTGAGAAGAATAGAAACCGGTTTCCAATGCTATGGTGGTTACATTCATCTCCTGTTTCTTCAGCAGTTTTATGGCTTCTGAAATACGAATGTTGATAAGATAATTCAGCGGAGAGAACCCGGTATAGTTTTTTACTTTTTCAGAAAATGCTGTTGTTCCCAACCCGATAAGGGCCGCCATTTCTTCTACCGTCCATTGATGCGACAGGTTTTGTCTCAATGTTTCCTCCAGTTTTGTAAATGTCTGCGGAAAGTCTCTTCGTAAATTGGTTTGATGTGTTGATTGCCGGACAATTAAAATCAAAAGGTCATCAATAAGATGATTTACACGGGTAGTATACCCTATCTCCTGTTGAAACAATTCATCTCGGATCGCCTGCAACGTAACAAACGCTTCTTTAACTCTTACAAGCACCGCTGTGTTGTTCAGTTGTAGTATACTGCTTATGGTAAGGCTTTCGGTTTCTGATAATCCGCTCCACTTGCCCAGTACCATTTTTCTATTTTGCCCAACGCGCTCAACATCAATACAAATCCAGCAGAAAGTACCGATGTCTATAAATCCCTTGCTGCCGCCAAAAGGTTGCCCGGGAAGAATGATGGCCAAATCACCGGGATAAAGAACATGGCACCGATCATTGATCAGCCATTCGAATTTTCCATCGAGTATATAATAAATCCTTATACTATCTGTAATCGTGGTGCTGAGAGAGTCGAGCTGTATACTGGTATTTTTCCGAACGCCAAATTCACGGATATGACGAAAGCCTATCAGCTCTGGCGAATGCTCCTGACGTAAGTAAAACTGATTCATCTATAGTCACCCGTTAAAGACTTACCCGTTGTAATCTGACATTACCTGATGGCAAATGTGGAAAAAACAGCGCGGTCTGCAAACGATGATGACTAATATTATAGCAAGTATGCCAGGTGTTTAAAATTCATCACCGTTGTTTATTAGAAGTTTGTTTTCTGTAGTCTGGTCAGCTTGCACACCTAAGCCAGACATTCTATTCTGTGAGCGTCCGTTTGACTATATATTCTTTCCTGGTATTGCTATCGTCATGCCTGTTGGTTACTGATTGCTCGTTTCAGAAATCAGAAGCAGCGTTTCCGTTTTTAGATACATCCCTTGCTATAGATCAACGTGTTGATGACCTGATGTCGAGAATGACACTGGAAGAAAAGATCAGTCAGATGATGAACGATGCTCCCGCCATTGAGCGGCTGGGAGTACCGGCCTATAACTGGTGGTCTGAAGGATTGCACGGTGTGGCGCGTGCAGGTATAGCAACTGTTTTTCCGCAGGCTATTGGATTGGGCGCTACCTGGAACCAGGACTTACTCTACCGTGTATCAACAGCTATCTCCGATGAGGCCCGCGCCAAGCATCAGAATTTTATAAGCAAAGAAAAACGGTTTATATACCAGGGCCTTACACTGTGGTCTCCGAATATCAATCTCTTTCGCGATCCGCGCTGGGGCCGCGGTCAGGAAACGTATGGCGAAGATCCTTTCCTCACCGGATCGCTTGCCACTGAATTTATAAAAGGACTTCAGGGAAACGATCCGCAGTATCTCAAGACCAT
This sequence comes from Ohtaekwangia sp., assembly GCF_036786105.1. Lineage (NCBI taxonomy): Bacteria > Pseudomonadati > Bacteroidota > Cytophagia > Cytophagales > Fulvivirgaceae > Ohtaekwangia > Ohtaekwangia sp. Next base: position 8,268 of record NZ_DAIQRQ010000013.1, on the reverse strand, counting down.
TGCTACCGTAAAACATTTCGCGGTGCACAGCGGGCCTGAACCTGAACGACATGTTTTTGATGCGGTAACAAATGAACATGATTTATATGATACGTATCTGCCACATTTTGAAATGGCTATCCGGCAGGGCAAGCCTTACTCGGTTATGTGTGCCTATAACCGATACAATGGTAAGCCATGCTGCGGGAGCGACAAACTACTGAACGATATACTCCGAAATGACTGGGGCTTTAGCGGCTATATTGTTTCCGACTGTGAGGCCATCACTGATATTTATAAATACCATAAAGTAGTAGCCACGCCCGAAGAAGCCGCCAGTATAGCTGTGAAGGCCGGCACCGATCTGGAGTGCGGAAAGGTATATCAACACCTGAAAGTGGCTGTTGAAAAAAAACTGATTACAGAAGCAGAAATTGATGCCGCCGTAAAAAGACTTTTTACAGCACGCTTCAAATTAGGCATGTTCGATCCCGCAGACAAAGTAAAGTATGCACAGATTCCATATACTGTTGTAGACAGCAAGGAACATCGCACACTCGCGCTGGAAGCAGCCCGTGAGTCTATTGTTCTACTGAAAAATAAAGACAATATACTTCCATTGAAGAAAGACATTGGCACCATTGCAGTTATCGGACCAAATGCAGATCAATGGCTGATGCTTCTGGGAAACTATAATGGTGTGCCCTCCGAAGCAATCACTCCCTTGCAAGGCATTCGGGAGAAAATTTCTGACCACACCAAGGTACTATTTGCCCAAGGCTCTGAACTGGCGGAGGGTATGCCGATGTTCTATACCGTTCCTGAAAATATACTCTTCACACCGGAAAATAAACCCGGTATATATGCCGAAGTCTTTAACAACATTACACTGTCAGGTCAGCCACTTTTTTCAGAAGTAACGCCTACGCTGAATGCTAACTGGAAAGATAAAGCTCCGCGAGAAGGAATGGACGATGACAACTTTAGCGTACGCTGGACGGGAGAAATTAAACCTGAAATTTCAGGAACATACCAGCTCGGTTTCATTACTACATGCAACACCAGGTTGTATATAGATGATAGTCTTGTTGTGAAAACCGTTTACCATTTCCGTGATGAATATGGCGACCCGCGGCTTAGAAAGTCTGCGCCGCTTGAACTGAAGGCGGGTAAGAAATATAAAGTGGTGGTTGAAGCGATTGAAACCTTTGCAGATGCACAAGTGGAACTTGTATGGGCAGCGCCGAAACCGGATCTCAAAAAGAAAGCACTCGATGCCGCACGCAAAGCCGATGTTGTAGTCATGTGCATGGGCCTTACGCCACGCATGGAAGGTGAAGAGATGGATTTAAAAATAGAAGGGTTTCGTGGCGGTGACCGAACCAGCATTGATTTACCCACAGTGCAGCAACAACTGATCAAAGATATCGCTGCGTTGGGCAAGCCGGTAATACTTGTTTTATTAAATGGAAGTGCACTGGCCGTGAATTGGGAAAATGACCACGTGCCGGCAATTGTAGAGGCATGGTACCCCGGGCAGGCTTCCGGCCGCGCCATTGCGGATGTTCTGTTTGGCGACTATAATCCCGCAGGAAGATTGCCCGTTACATTTTATAAATCGACCGATGAGCTGCCTTCTTTTGCTGACTATAGAATCAGCAACCAGACGTATCGATACTTTGAAGGAACACCGCTATATCCTTTTGGTTATGGGCTTAGCTTCACATCCTTTCAGTATTCAGACCTTCACGCCACAAAATTTTCCGGTGATTCAATAAAGGTTTTTGTACGTGTAAAAAATATTGGCCAACGTGAAGGCGATGAGGTTGTTCAGGTATATGCATCGTCAACGCCATCGGCAAACAAAAAATTTCCGATTCGCTCGCTGGTTGGATTCAGGCGCATTCATCTGAAAGCCGGTGAATCGCGCGAAGCAACATTTGTTGTAAAACCTCCGCCTGGTTCTTCCCCTATACTTCACATCAGTGCCGGAGGCTGTCAACCCGATACAAAGGCAGGCGGCACATCAAACGTATTAAAAACAACTATATCTATACTATAATTCTACTTGCCTCATGAAAGCCTATAATACCAAACACGGAATTGTGATCGAGCATCTGGGAAGTTTTTTTTTATCACGTGAATCTGACTGGGATGCTTTTATAAACAGGCAGAAACTGTTCGCAAAAATATTGGAAGAAATCAGAACATTAAATCCTGATCCATCGCTTGAAGATTTTTCGAAACCGAATTTACTGGCTCCTATATCAAAACAGGAAGTATGGGCTTCGGGTGTAACCTATCTCCGAAGTCGTGAAGCACGCATGGAAGAATCCAAGAGCGCAGGTGGCGGTGATTTCTACGCGCGCGTCTATGAAGCTGAACGGCCCGAGCTGTTTTTTAAAGCGCCTTCTCACCGAACCGTTGGGTCGGGCGATCCCGTTCGCATCCGTCACGACTCACAATGGAATGTTCCCGAGCCGGAACTGGTGTTATTCATCTGCTCATCGGGTTCTATTGAAGGATATACCATTGGCAATGATATGTCTTCGCGCGACATTGAAGGAGAAAACCCCCTGTATCTTCCGCAGGCAAAATGCTATGACGGATCAACGGCCATCGGCCCGTGTGTGTATATACCGGAACATCCGATTGACGCTAATTCAAATATCAGCATAGACATTTATCGAAATGCAGTACCTGTTTTCTCCGGACAAATTTCAATCAGCCGCATGAAGCGAAAACACACTGAACTCGCTCAATATCTTTTTAAAGAGCTCACGTTTCCATACGGTGCTTTTCTCATGACGGGTACCGGCATTGTTCCGCCTGATGACTTCACATTACAATCGGGTGACCGGATCAGGATAACCATTGAAAATATAGGTACACTGGAAAACACGGTAGCCTGAACATTATATGGTAACGATAGAAGGAATACAACTCATTGGATTTGATAACAGCGCCGCAGGCAATGAACATTTTAGTTCGATCAATCCTGCTACCGGCGAAGTGCTCCAATATACTTTTCGAAAAGCGACCGAAAGCGAAGTAAATATAGCGAGCGAGAAAGCAGCGAGTGCCTTTCAAATTTACCGCAGAAAGTCAGGCATTGAAAAGGCTATATTTCTGGAAACAATCGTTGATGAAATTCAAAACCTGGGCGACCAGCTTATCGAAACATGCTGTGCAGAAACAGCGCTGCCCAAAGCGCGAATTGAAGGAGAGCGAAGTCGCACGCTTCATCAACTGCTGATGTTTGCAGCCATGCTCCGCGAAGGCTCCTGGTTAGATGCCCGGATCGAAACAGCCGATGCGATGCGAAGTCCGTTACCGAAGCCCGATATACGCTATCTCCACATTGGTCTCGGACCTGTTGTTGTTTTTGGCGCGAGTAATTTTCCTCTGGCATTTTCAGTTGCCGGCGGAGATACAGCGTCTGCGCTGGCAGCAGGATGTCCGGTAATTGTCAAAGCTCATTCAGCACACCCTGCTACTGCCGAACTCGTTGCTAAAGCCATTCGTGCTGCAGCAACAAAAACACAAATGCCCGATGGTATATTTTCGCTGTTGCATGGTGACGGACAAGTGGTGGGCATCAAACTCGTAACCCATCCACAAGTAAAGGCTGTAGGATTAACAGGATCATTCACAGCAGGCAAAGCACTATATGATGCAGCCGTAAAGCGAAAAGAACCTATACCTGTATATGCCGAAATGGGCAGCACCAACCCGGTCTTTATTCTGCCGGAAGCATTGCAAACACAACAGGAAAAAATCGCGAAAGGATTTGCTGCATCGGTTACACTCGGTGTCGGGCAATTTTGTACGAACCCGGGCTTACTGGTATATGAGAAAAATACTTCGGCAGCGGCTTTCCTTCAACGTCTTGCCAGGGAGTTTGAAAATACTTCGGGAGGACCAATGCTTACTGAAATTATTTTCAAGTCTTACGAGCAACGTATAGCACACCGCGCAACCCTGCAACACCTGGAAGTATTTGCCGATGGAAAAAAAACAACGGGCAAGCACTGCGCTGATCCTGTGCTTTTCAAAACCACCGGAGATATATTCGAGAAACATCCTGATCTGGCGGAAGAAATTTTCGGCCCCACCAGCACGATCGTTGAGATGGAATCGAAATCTCAGCTCCTGGCAGCAGCCAAAAATCTTTCCGGTCATTTAACGGCAACGGTTCACGGCACCGACAACGATCTGGCATCTCACCGGGATCTGCTGGATATACTCGAGCAGAAAGCGGGACGCATCGTGATCAACGGTTTCCCTACCGGTGTTGAAGTTTGCCATGCCATGGTTCATGGAGGGCCTTATCCGGCCACTACAGACGGTCGAAGTACATCGGTTGGCACTGCGTCTATATTCCGCTTTACACGTGCTGTATGCTTTCAGAATATGCCGGATCAACTATTACCGGCCGAACTGCAAAATGAAAATCCACTCGGCATCTGGCGACTCGTTAACGGTATACGCACCAAGGACAGGATTCAATAAAGACTGCAATACTCTCCGATGATCAATGCCATCGCGCTCGCAGGGAAGTAAAAACATTGGCTCATTTTAAGAATAACAGTATGACGTACAGAAGCTCGGAATGGTTTGGCAAGAAAGACAAAATGGGATTTCTCTACAGGAGCTGGATGAAGAACCAGGGCTTTCCTGAAGATCTTTTTGATGGCCGGCCGGTAATAGGAATCTGCAATACATGGTCTGAGTTTACACCCTGCAATGCGCACCTCCGCGATATAGCAGAAAGTGTAAAACGCGGTGTATATGAAGCCGGAGGTTTTCCACTGGAGTTTCCCATTATGTCGCTGGGAGAAACGTTGCTGAAACCAACGGCGATGTTATTCCGAAACCTCGCGAGCATGGATGCTGAAGAATCGATACGGGGCAACCCGATTGATGGCGTAGTGCTGCTAACCGGTTGTGATAAAACAACACCCTCTACCCTTATGGGTGCCGCGAGTGTCGATTTGCCAACCCTGGTTGTTCCCGGTGGGCCTATGCTTAATGGTAAACATCAGGGCCGGGACATTGGCTCCGGAACCGCCGTGTGGAAGTTGACCGATGATCTGAAAACCGGCAAGATCACCTACGAAGAATTTTCTCACGCAGAAAGCTGCATGTCGCGCAGCCCGGGACATTGCATGACAATGGGCACTGCCTCTACCATGGCGTGTATGGTGGAAGCACTAGGCATGACGTTGCCGGGAGCCGCAGCAATTCCCGCAGTTGACTCGCGTAGAAAAGTGCTGGCGCAGCTTTCGGGCAGACGCATTGTTGAAATGGTAAAAGAAGACTTGAAGATTTCGAAGATCCTTACACGCCATGCATTTGAAAACGCCATTAAAGTAAACGCCGCTATTGGCGGATCTTCCAATTTTATTATCCACCTCACAGCGATAGCCGGTCGCGTTGGTGTAAAGCTGAACCTGGAAGACTTTGATACCATTGGCAGTAAAATACCATTGCTGCTCAACCTCATGCCATCGGGTAAATTTCTGATGGAAGATTTTTATTACGCAGGAGGTTTACCCGTAGTGATGAAAGAACTGCAGTCTGTACTGCACATGAATGCCATTACTGTAAATGGAAAAACACATGGCGAAAATATCAAAGGCAAAGCCGAGTGCTATAATAACGATGTAATTGCCTGCTATAGTAATCCGTTAATAGCAGAAGCAGGCATTGTTGTATTGAAAGGAAACCTCGCATTGAACGGCGCTGTTATAAAACCTTCTGCTGCCACTCCCGCGCTGATGAAACACAAAGGAAGAGCAGTAGTATTTGAAAATATAGAAGACTACCACAGTCGTATAGATGACCCCGACCTGGATATAGATGAGACGTGCGTGATGGTATTGAAAAGCGTTGGCCCTGTTGGTTACCCCGGTATGCCTGAGGTTGGCAATATGGTTTTGCCTAAAAAATTATTGGACAAAGGTATAACTGATATGGTTCGTGTTTCGGATGGCCGCATGAGTGGCACAGCATACGGCACAGTGGTGCTACACGTTTCACCTGAATCCGCCATTGGCGGAAACCTGGCGTTGGTTGAAAACGGTGATCTGATCGAGCTGGATGTGAAAGCAAAATTACTTCATCTTCATGTTTCGGATGACGAACTCGCCAGGCGCAGAAAAAACTGGAAGCAACCGGATGCTATCATGGAACGCGGATATGTTAACCTCTATGTAAATCACGTACAGCAGGCAGACAAAGGTGCTGATCTTGATTTTCTTGTTGGCAAGTCGGGCTCAAAAGTTACAAGAGATAGTCATTGACAGCACTTCCCCAATGACGCTCATAACGCTGGTTGCCTGCATCGCTTTACTCGTTCTGCTCATTACCTGGGCAAAGGTAAATCCATTTCTTGCCTTCCTGGCGGTTGGAATGCTGGCAGCTATACTTCTGGGCATTCCTATTGAACATGTGGCCAGGTCGGTGAATAAAGGCATCGGCGATACACTCGGTTCACTGGTAATCGTAATTGTACTGGGCGCCATGCTCGGAAAGCTGGTGGCCGAGAGCGGCGCAGCCCAGCGCATTGCACTCGTTATGCAACGCATCTTTGGCACCCGGTATTTAGTCTGGGCTATGACACTCACCGGCTTTATAGTCGGTATACCGCTGTATTACAACGTGGGGTTTATGCTTTTGATACCCATCATTTTCTCGGTTGCGTACCAATACAAAATTCCACTGGTATATACCGGGTTACCCATGATGGCATCGCTGTCGGTAATGCACGGCTTCCTGCCGCCGCATCCCTCGCCTGTGGCGCTTGTTATGCAGTTCAACGCCAATATAGCCACTACGTTTTTGTATGGTTTGCTTATCGCTATACCTGCCATTGTTATAGCCGGACCATTGTTTGCTCAGACGCTGAAAAACATTTCGTCTAAACCGGAGGTTGCGCCTGTTCTTGTTCACAAGCCTGCGTGCGACCTTCCCGGAGTTGGTAACAGTTTTGTCTCTTCTCTTTTACCTGTGCTGATTATAGCCATCACCACCCTCCTTTCGCGCATCTTTGCCACGCATGATTCAATCGTAAAGATTTTAGCATTTGCTGCCGACCCAACAACAGCCATGACACTTACTATATTGATCGCAACGTGCACACTCGGCATTGGTATGGGAAAGAAACTATCGCAGGTTATGATGGTATATGGTGAAGCTGTAAAAGACATTGCCATGATTCTGCTGATTATAGGAAGTGCAGGTATACTAAAACAAATTCTTGTAGACAGTGGCGTGAACAGCGAGATAGCAAATGCTTTTAAACATTTTGACTTACCTCCCCTGGTGCTGGCATGGATTGCCACAGCAGCTTTGCGTTTAGCGCTGGGATCAGCCACGATTGCCGGATTAACAGCTGCAGGCGTTGTCTATCCGCTAATGCAGGACAAAGCCGTAGATCCTAACCTGCTGGTACTTTCCATTGGTGCCGGCAGTTTATTTTGCTCGCACGTGAATGACACCGCCTTTTGGCTTTTCAAAGAATATTTTGGATTAACAGTCCGCGATACATTTCGCACCTGGACATTGATGGAGACGATTATATCAATCATCGGATTAGCAGGTGTACTTTTGCTAAATGCGATCAATATGTAATGGCTCCCTGTTGGTATTCTTCAACAACAACGTACGCACAGCAGTTAATATTTTTGCAATATAGTATAGTTGCCCGCCTCAAATGATTCTTCCAGTGGATTAAGCCCAACAGATTTTCTTCTATTGTTTACATGCTTAATATCCTTGATTGGGTAAATGTTGTATTTACCTTCCTTTTCATTATAAGTATATTGTGTACCGTAAAGTTGTGGTTTATTATAAGAAACCCGAATTCTGTCAATCATTAACGCCACGTCTCCTTTGTCTGACTCTCCTTGCCTGGCCGATTTCTTTAACAAGGGCAGGTACTTATCCATGTATTTAATTTCAGAATGTTGGATGGTAAAAAATATAGCTTTATTGCCATTGTATCCAACCTGGCTCTTTCCGAGCCATCCATATTTTTCAATGATCGCAGTTACCGTAACCAGCGATTCTTTATCGAAATGAATTATTAAGTTATTCAGGCTATCCATTTGCGATGAAGACGCACCATATTTTTGAATAGTTTTCATGACATGCCTTCGATAGGAAAGGCCAGTATCGTTGATGCCTTCGAGCAGATGCCGCAAACTGTCCAGAGGTTGTGCTGTTATACTCCCTGGGCACAATGAAACAAATGATATTAGTAACAAAGCTCGAATTGTCATTTTG